>CAYWBR010000016.1:0-40879 GCA_964456675.1 uncultured Bacteriovorax sp.
TCATCAATAACACCTGAAACATCATTCCAAATCAAAATAGTCTTAGGAAATATCTCATGAAAAATTTTTTCAAACCTCATAAAAGTCAAAAAACGATAAGTATCTAGGGAAAAGTATTCTAATTGAGAGAATTTTTCTTTGTATATTTCTAATTTAGGAATTAAATAGCTTTCTATACGATTCCATTCTTCGTAGTCATCAACTAGTCCTGCATTTTTTGGAGCAGTAGATTCTGCACCAAAATCCAAACTTGTAAAACCTTGATCTAAAAATTGCAAAAAATTTCTTTCAAAACCTTCTTCTGAAAGATTACTTCCAGGGTCCGAAAATGAATTGGGAGTTATATTCATAACCCCCAACCCGTATTTGGCCAATTTGTTATTCATTATATTTAAGTTAAGCCTGGCCTTAAATTAGCAGTATCTATAACGCTTTTCTCACTGCCACTTGATTCTTTTTTTGAGTCTTCAGTTTTTTCAACCTTTAGCGGTACTCCGATATCTATGCCATTGCACACATCTTGAACTTGCTTAATATCCATGGTCTCCCAAGACATGAGAGCATGAGCTAGACGATCGAGAGCATCTCTTTGGGACTTTAGTATATGAATGGCTTGTTTATAGTTTTTATCTACAATTCGATTGATCTCTTCATCAATTTCTTGGGCAGTTTTTTCTGAGTAATCAGTCGAATCCCCGGTACCCGTATAGATAGACATCGAAGATTTATGATAATTAATCGGTCCCATTTTTGGAGACATTCCCCATTTCGTGACCATATTACGAGCAAGGCTTGTCGCTCTTTCAATGTCATTAGAAGCACCAGAAGTCATTTGTCCATAAACAATTTCCTCTGCGCATCGGCCTCCCATTAAAAAGGCAATGAAATTTTCAGCACGGTCATTTGTAAGAGAGAGCATATCTTCATTTGGAAGCGTTTGCGTAACCCCCAAGGCCCCACCACGCGGCATAATTGATACTTTATGAATAGGATCGGTGTAAGGAAGATTCATCCCGACAATTGTGTGACCTGCTTCATGATAAGCAGTCATAAGTTTTTCCTTATCAGAAATAACCATTGATCGTCTCTCTGGCCCCATCAACACTTTATCTTTTGCTTCTTCAAAATCTTTAAGTGTTAATTTTTTCTTATTACTTCTGGCCGCATTCAAGGCTGCTTCGTTAACAAGGTTTGCTAAATCTGCACCAGTAAATCCCGGTGTTCCCTTGGCAATAATTTCTAAATCTACTCCTTCTTCTAGGGGAGTTTTTTTCGTGTGTACTTTTAAAATTCCTAAACGCCCTCTCACATCAGGGGCACCAACCATAACACGTCTATCAAATCGTCCTGGCCTTAAAAGAGCTGAATCTAGAACATCAATCCTGTTAGTCGCTGCAATTAAAATAACACCTTCATTAGATTCAAATCCATCCATCTCTACTAAAAGTTGGTTTAGTGTTTGTTCGCGCTCATCATGTCCACCACCAAGACCTTGTCCTCTGTGGCGCCCAACTGCATCGATCTCATCAATAAAAATGATACATGGAGCATTCTTTTTGCCTTGTTCAAACAAGTCACGAACTCTTGAGGCACCAACACCAACAAACATTTCAACGAAATCAGAACCAGATATTGAAAAAAATGGTACATCCGCTTCTCCTGCAACCGCACGAGCAAGAAGTGTCTTCCCTGTACCTGGAGGACCAACTAAAATTACACCTTTTGGAATTTTACCGCCAAGGGCCGTATATTTTTTTGGATCTTTTAGAAAATCCACTACCTCTGCAAGTTCTTCCTTTGCCTCTTGAACGCCTTCCACATCTTGAAACGTAACTTTCTTTTCATGGGGGTTAAGCATGCGAGCACGCGATTTTCCAAAACTCATTGCTTTTCCTCCACCTGCTTGGAGCTGGCGCAAGAAAAAATAAAAAATAACAATTAAGAAAATCATTGGCCCCCAATTTATAAGAAGCGAAGTAAAAAGATTTTGTTTTTCTTCTTCTTCAAATTGTGGGTATACGCCATTTTGTTCGAGAATTCTAAATGTTGAATCCCCCGTTGTTCCTGTCAAAGAAAACTGAGAACCATTTTGATAGCCATCTCTAAACTTTCCTAGGATGGTATCTTTTCCTTTAAAAGTTACTTCTTGAATATTTTTTTCTTGAACTGCTTTAATAAACTCTGGGTATTTTATAGTGACAATATCTTTTCTTTCTACTGTTGCCACTTTTGCAATCAATGCTGTTAATAAAATAACAACAATCCAGAGAGTTAACGTTTTTTGCTGAGGTTTCATTTACTTTCCTTTCATCATGGAGAATTAATAAACACTATTTCTGTCGGGAATTAGTATCTACACTTAGATATTGTAAAAATGAATGACTAAAGAAGCAAGCTAAGCTTTTGGAAAAAGTATGCCTTGCTCTATAAGATTGCGATAAAAAATCGGACATAAATCTTTAAAAAACTTAAATTCTTCAGGAATCCACTTTAAATTGCGAGTATTCTTCTCGACTTTTCCGATAGATTTACTCTTTTTTGACTTTACGGCCATTGTTACTGCATCAAAAAGAGACTGTATATTCTTGTCTATCTTGTTTGCGTTGACAAAAGCTCCATCCTTCAAACAATTACATAACAATGCATCCAATTGGCTTAGAAATTTTGGTGGGCGATCTTTACTAACCAATAAAAAATAACAATCATTCCACTGCCAAATATGTATATCCCCACTAAAACTTAGTGGTCCTTTTAACTTGGGACACATATAAAATGAATTCACATTGTCTTTGTATGTATGAATCAAAGACTTCCTAAGCATGCCTTGCTTTGCAGTGGAAAAGTGAAGAAGAATTTTTTCTAGTTCATCAAGAGGTGAAGGCGCGGTTTCTAACCTAAAAAAATATAAATCAGTTGCTAATTCTATATAATTCATCTTCCTACAATTAGAAGCAAGTTTATGAGTAGATAGTAAGTGGATCTCACTCATTCTCTGATTAACATAATGGCGCAAATATTTTGGATAACGTTTTTTGATCCCTGACAAAATTTCTTGCCGAAGAAAATTTCTTTCAAATTTAATTTGTGAATTTGAACTATCGACAGCATAGGGAAATTTACAAGAATGCATGAATTTTAGAATATGCTCTTTAGTTACACAGTGAAAAGGTCTACGATAGCTAAAGTTTTTTAATGGAATCCCCAGTGGTTTAAGTGGATGGGACTGTGACAAACGGCCACGAAGCCACCACTCAAATGAGTCATTAATATGATGCCCTGTTAGATAATAATGACTGGATTCTAGGAAATGGTTCTTAATCATTTGATCGCGTTTAATTCTGGCCTGATTCTCAAAATCACTCTGGTTTAAATTTAAATCACAAACAGGCAGTTCATAAAAAATGATCTGATCTCTTGGTACAAGTATATTACTGTATGCGAATTCGATGGCCTCTTTAATCAAAAGAATTTCGCTGTCGTGCTCTTTTTTTGCTCTAGTCTGATGGTTAAAGTGAACCACATGCAATTTTTTTCCATAGGTTTTTAATTTCCATGCAATAACATAGAACAAAGCTAAGGAATCTGCGCCCCCTGAGCATAGTAGAACCAGGTCTCGCTTATGCTCGAATAAGTCGTGGGCGTCGATAAACTTCCAAACCCAATGGCAAAATTCATCGTAATGAATTGGTAAAATACGTAATTTATTAGTGTTTCGCATCAAGGCCTTCTTGAATTGTATTTTAGTATGATGACAATTTTTCATCCAAAATTCAATGAATTGCTTGACTAAAAACGTGGCCCACATTAAGATCGCAACTCATTAAATAGACTTATGGCTCGGTAGCTCAGATGGTTAGAGCGATGGATTCATAACCCATAGGTCGGCAGTTCGACTCTGCCCCGAGCCACCAAAATTCAAAAAAAATAAAATCTCACAAAAAATTTCTTCTGAATCCTTCCTCATTTTTCATGTTAAGATAGTTTATGCGATACTTTTTCATTTCATTATTCATTTTTATATTACAGTTTTTACTCGATAAATCAGTGCTGGCCATTGATGAAAAAAAAATCTCAGCGAAAAGTACTATTACAAAAAATAAGCCAGTATTGAAAAATTCTTGTATTTGCCCAATGCTTTATATGCCAGTTTGTGGAACTGATAAAAAAACTTATGGAAACTCTTGCCAAGCAAAATGCGCAAATATTAAAATTGATTCTTTAGGTGAATGTGAAAAAAATTTCGCCATAGAAAAAAACTAGTCGTATATCCATTTTTATATAATCCAGATATCGCCCAGTAATTTTTGTAATGACCAACTGAATAGATCACGGGTGTACGTTTTTTAGCTTTAGTACGAATTGCAGTTTTCATTTTAAATTGATTAAATGTGGGCAAAATTCCCAAATTGTATAAATATGCATGTGTACATATAAATTCATATTTTTTCTTTAAAACTGCCACGTCGGGCACATTTAGACTATCATGATCGCTCGTGCTCCCAATCAGTAGCTCATTTGAATTTTTCCGATAGATTAAATTAACGTCATCAAAAACAAGGTAAAAACTTTCATCAAAAGGGATATCCAAAACTTTATATAAAAAAGAACCTCGAACACTTTTTAATGCTTTATCGTTAACAACTCTAGGTGATAATAAATCGCCAAAAAAGTGCGCATTCTCTCTTTGATAACTTCCCCTAGCATCAATTAAATAATTTGCTAAATATACCGAATTCAAACTTTTTAAAAAAAATTCAGGCTCGCTAGGATTCGTATTAGGTTCAATACTAATAATGCCTTCATTAATAACAGTAATATTTAAATAAGATTGAGCAAATTTTAAAAGTACTTGTTGAAACTTAATTTCGCTAATTAGATATGAGTCAGCATCTTTTCGAAAATATAAATCACTAGTTGTCTCGATAAAATCATCAAAGCGCAGCAGTGCTTTATTTTTGTGCTCGGGCGAAATAAAATACATTTTTTTTGTAACTTTTTCTACACCTATATCCACTTCATTTAAGCCACTCTCAAGTAACAAAGCATAGACCTCATTTTTAAAATAATAAAAACTCTGACTCAGTAAATTTCCAAGAGGACTTATTCCTTCTTCAATCCTCGAAAGTGACACTGTAGCGGTGGTGTTATCAGAGCAAGGAATAAATAAATCATTTTGAAAAAATAATGCAATTTTTTTATTTTTAATTCCTGAATCACTTTTTGCCAATTCAAATAAAAAACTAAGCCCGGCAATCCCCTTACCTATAACTACTAAATCAAAATATCTATCCATTGATTATCCCAAAAATTAATTGCCATAAACCTCTTAAAAGTAAATGTAAATTAATTAAAAAGATACTACAAACTGCGCTTATTCATCCATGATTGTAAGAAAAATTCATATTCTCAACATTTTTTTTATGAAAGCTCATTGCCATTGATAGGTAAAATGTTTATCGTTTTTAATCAATTTTGAATTTTTAGTGGGAGATTTTTTCATGGCATTGGATTCACAAGCAGTCATTTTCACCGCACAAGAAACATCCATCAACGTAAAGCCCGTTATGAGTGTTCTTAATTTACTTTTAATTGAACAATGTACTGTCCCTTTTATTGCCCGTTATCGTAAAGAAATGACTGGAGGTATGGATGAAACACAAATCCGCCAAATCCAAGAATCATACGAAAATTATATTGAAAGAGAAAAAAGAAGAGAATTTATTTTAGATGCCATAAAAAAAATGGAGTTATTAACCCCAGATCTTGAAAAAAAGATTAAAGCGGCAGAATCAATTAATATTCTCGAAGATTTGTATGCCCCATTCAAATCAAAGAAAAAATCAAAAGGAATGATGGCCATTGAAGCAGGCCTTGAGCCCCTTGCCAATCTTTTATTAGAGATGACTTCACCTAAGGAAGATTTGAAAAAAATTATTAGTGAAAATTTTCTAAACCCAGAAAAGAAAATTAAAACTCTTGAAGAAGCTTTCACTGGAGCATTTGATATAATTATAGAGCGGATGGCACATGATACAGAGACAAAAGAAATTTTAAGAAAAGATTATTGGAATGGAGCACTTTTAAAATCCAGTAAACGCGATAAAGCTGAAGAAGATGACAAGGACTTTATGAAATATAAAGATTACTTTGAGTTTTCACAAAAAATTTCAGAACTAAAAGAAGCAAAGGCTACTCACCGTTTTTTAGCGATGAGAAGAGGAATGACTTCAAAAGCACTCAAAGTTGATGTTGAGTATCCAGAAGATGCCGCTTTAGGTTTAATTAAAAAAAGATTTTTTCAAAACCCAATGCTCACTTTTTCAAAAGAGCTTGAAGTGGCGGCCAAAAAGGCATATGTAAATTATATTCACCCAAGCCTTGACCTCGAAGTTAAGTCCGAACTAAAAAAATTATCAGACGAAGCTGCAATAGATGTTTTTGGTATTAATCTAAAAAATCTTTTACTCCAGCCATATCTTGGCCCGAAGTCAGTAATAGGAGTGGATCCTGGAGTAAGAACTGGTTGTAAAATTGCCATCGTGGATAATACAGGAAAGTTTCTTGGAGATTGCGTGATTTATCCACATGAGCCACAGTTAAAAATAAAAGAATCTGCAATGATTTTAACCGCAATTATTGAGCAATTTAACGTTCAACATATGGCCATTGGAAACGGCACTTTCGGGCGAGAAACCCTTGCCTTTATTCAAGAAAATGTTAAGGCAGTAAAAGAAGGGAAAGTTAACGCTACATTAATATCGGAAGCCGGTGCCTCCATTTATTCTGCATCTGAAATTGCAAAAGAAGAATTTCCCGACAAAGATGTTACAGTTCGCGGTGCCATTTCTATTGCCAGACGTTTTCAAGACCCATTGGCCGAACTCGTAAAAATTGA
This sequence comes from uncultured Bacteriovorax sp., assembly GCA_964456675.1. GTDB lineage: Bacteria > Bdellovibrionota > Bacteriovoracia > Bacteriovoracales > Bacteriovoracaceae > Bacteriovorax. The sequence continues at coordinate 6,896 of CAYWBR010000016.1, forward strand.
CCCCAAATCTATTGGGGTTGGTCAATATCAACACGATGTAAACCAAGCGCGATTAAAAAAGTCCCTTGAAGGTGTCGTTGAATCATGCGTAAACTTTGTTGGAGTCGACTTAAATACCGCTTCTGCTCCTCTATTGTCCTATGTTTCAGGCATTGGACCTACGCTTGCTCAAAATGTAGTAAAACAAAGAGAATCATTGGGGGGATTTAAAACTCGTCAAGAATTATTAAAGGTACCTAGATTTAGCGCAAAAATTTTTGAACAGGCCGCAGGATTTTTAAGAATTTATGGAGGCAAAGATGCACTCGATGCAACCTTTATCCATCCTGAGCGCTATGATGTTTTAAAAAATTGGGCAGTAAAAAACGCCACAACACTAGAAGATTTAGCAAAAGATAAAGAGACAATTTTAAAACTTGAAAAAGACAATTCTTTCAAAGTAGAAGTTGGTGAATTTACTTTTAATGATATCATTAAGTCACTTCGGGCCCCTTCCCAAGACCCGAGAACTGAATTTAAATCATTTGAATACAGAAAAGATGTTTCAAAAATAACAGATCTTAAAATCGGTGAATGGTATCCTGGAATTGTGACAAATATTACTCAGTTTGGTGCCTTTGTCGACATTGGGATCAAAGAAAATGGACTACTACATGTCTCACAAATAAGTGATTCATTTGTTGATAACGCTTTAACCGCATTAAAAGTAGGCCAGGAAGTTAAAGTTCAGGTGACAGAAGTTGACTACTCCAGAGGAAGAATTTCTTTATCGATGAAAAAAGGAACTGAACTAGGGGCCATTACCGGAACCCCTAAGAATAAAAACGATAAGATTGCCCAAGGAAAAAATACTGGGCCAAAGCAACCTGAATTTAAAAATAATGCATTTAGTGCACTAAAAAACTTTAAAGCTTAATTTTTTATAATTTATATCATTTAACTTGAGTAGAACCATTTTACTCAAGTTAAATCCAATTAATTTTATTAAAAAACCCTAAATATTCTTATACTTACTCCGATTATACAAAAAAAACATATTTGGGGAAATTATGAAGAAATTATCTTTAGCTTCAAAATTAATGATTGGTATTTCGATAACAGGAACTGCCATTATTATCCTTTTAACTGTGTATAATTCTATAAAGGCCATTCGTGAATATGAAGGAAATATTAAAGCAGAAGTTGGCGTTTTATCCTCGACCATTGCACTAACATCTTCAGAATTTGTTTGGAACTTAAATAATGATGCATTAAAAAAAATCACTGAACTCTTAATTGCCAACGAGTCTATTGAGGCAATTCAATTTTTAGACAATAAAAATACACTCTTAACAAGCTCTGAAAAAGAAAGTTTTAAGGCCCTAAAAGAAGAAGTAAAAAAACAGAATAAAATAAGCACCAAAATAACTTATGGAAAAGATAATCAAGAAATTGGTCTGGTTGAAATATATTATAATCTCAATAAGATCTCTAAAATAAAATCTGAACTAATAAAAGAAGCTGCAATCATTATTATTATTGCGCTACTTATGCAGTTAACTGTGATATGGATTCTTTTAAAAGTTACGGTAAAAAATATCTCGTTAATTACAACATCGTTAAAAGGTATTGTCGAAAATACAAATGCAACCTCCGAATCAGTAAGGGCCATATCTGAAGAAGTTTCTAGTTCATCAGTAGAACAAGCAGCATCTGTACAAGAAACTGTGGCAACCCTAGATCAAATAAGCTCAATGGTTAATACCGCAGTTGACGGAGCACAAAACTCGGCCAATAAAGCAGAAGAATCACACAATATTGCCAGCGAAGGAAAAGTAGTTGTAAAGGAAATGATTAATGCCATGGAAGATATTGATCAATCAAATAAAAACATAATGGAAGAAATTTCAAAATCAAATGAACGAATTGCATCCATCGTAAAAGTGATTGATGAAATATCACAAAAAACAACCGTTATAAACGATATCGTTTTCCAAACTAAACTTCTTTCATTCAATGCATCGGTAGAAGCCGCTCGTGCAGGAGAGCATGGAAAAGGATTTGCGGTCGTTGCAGAAGAGGTTGGAAACCTTGCTCAAATGTCAGGAAAGGCATCTAACGAAATTTCACAAATGCTTCAGGACTCCATTAATCGCGTAAACGGTATCATTAGCGAAACTAACCAAAATATTAAGCGATTAATAGACACAGGAAATGAAAAAGTAAAAAGAGGTGTTGATACCGCTGACCGTTGCGGAAAAATTTTAGATGATGTCGTTGATAACGCAGCAATTGTAAAAACAATGATGAATGAAGTTTTTGTTGCATCTAAAGAACAAGCAGAAGGTGTAAAAAATATCAGCTTAGCAATGAATCAAATTGACCAAACAACTAATGCAAACACAAATGCGGCCAACAAAAGCTTTGAAAACGCAAAAGCATTAAGCATACAATCTGAAGAATTAAAAAGTTGTGTTGATAATTTAGAAACAGAATTATTTGGCGGCGTAAACAAAAGTCCCACAGTGGACACCAAATCTGGATCTAATAATATTTTAAAATTTAAAGAGAAAAAAGAAAATCTTGCCAAATCAAATGTCGTTTCAATTAGTACTAAAAAAGTTGTCAACGATCACAAAAATGAAGTTGTCACAAAAAACAATGGGAGTAAGTCCGTTGCAACAATAACAGCACTTCCTCAAAAAACAAAATCACCCAACATAGAAATAAAAATAAATGAAAATAAAAAGACAGAAGAAAAAGAAATTTCAAAAATAGATACAGTTACTGAAGAAAAAAAATCAAATCAAATTGGACTTCCTGCTCACAATGATCCGAGATTTGAAGATGTATAATTTTATTTAAATACTTCATGCAGAGCTTGATACGCTTTTAGATAAAATCCTTTACTATAGATAATCTCCATCGAAGAAACAATTTCTTTAATTGTTTCTTTTTTGGGATTCTCTAATTTTAAAAATTCATGTACAAAATGCTGAGTTACAATAAAGGCGATACTTAGATGATGAAGATGAAAATTAAGCTCTCGTGCGTAGCCAATTCCATTTTTCATTCCGTGATGTTCTCTTAATACTTCTTCTACTCCAATTGCTCGATCTTTATAGTCAGCAATCATTGTAGAAATTTTTAACGCATGGTTCATCGCCATAATTTTTTGTGCATCAGTAAGATCTGAATTATTTAATTCTATTTCAGATTCAATATGTGTTAACTCATCATCGACCAAACATAAATCGTGAACTAAGCAAATAAATGCAACTTTTTCTTTGAAACTTGGTGAATCCCAACCTAACTTATGCGTAACTTTATTAAGCACTAAGGCCAAAATCATTGAATGCACATACTGATAACTTGCAGTTTTATCAAAAAAAAGCTTTAAAAGCATAGAAAAAGCACCCAAGTCTTTTAAGGCCAACATTGAATTATTAAAATATTCATCTAATAATTCTTTTCCTTTTTCATCTAATCCAAACGAAGCAAAATGATTTCTTAATACTTGCGAAGTAACTTCAGCATCATACACCTTGCCTTCAAAACTCTTTTCTTCCTTAACAGTTCCCCTACCTTTTAAACTTGAAAAAAAATCATCGAAAAATTTTTTTTCTTGTACATTAACGAATAGATATTTTGCATTTTTTTGGTTTTTATATTTTTCAATATCCGTTAATTCGATTATCTCATTTTTTCTAAAACGCAATATATATTGCAACTTCTCTTCTTCACGCTTAATTCCAATATACAAATCAAAAGGAAATTGATTTGTTAAATTTTTTAATAAAGTATTTAAAATCAAAGAAAAAGGTACAGAAAAATAAACTCGATCATCACTAACAGATTCACCTGCTATCGCTAACTTTAAAACTCGCATCATTTCATCTAGTGCAAGATCATAAGAAACAAATCTAATCTTTTTATTTGATAGAGGAAGATAATTCAATTCGCTACTTAAGTTACTCGATTTTTTGGAAATAACGATTGAGGATGATAAATTTTGCTCACCACAAAACTCGTTTAGTGCATCATATGAATTACTTTTAAGCGAATCTGTTTCAGGTAAAATCACGGCCTGAACATCAGGCAAAATGCGCAACATCATTAAAACTTCTTTAATTGAATCTTTGACTATTAAATCTAGACATAAGTCATTACGAAGAAATGTCTCAATCTTTACTTGCTCTAAAAATGTGTTCCTAAGCAGAATAACCTGTGCCATGATTTTAAACCTTTAATATAGAATAAATTAAAATAAAAAATATCCAAGTAAAAAATTCAACCAACGGAGTGTTTTAATCAGGTTTTGGATTCTCAATATTCATGACAAACTTTAATTCTTTAGTATTAATAATGACGAATCATTTTATTTTTTTTCAAATTCAGTTATTCTGAAATTGTTATAAGACATATTAAGGAAGTATTAATGAAAACAATAACTGGTCTAGAACGAGTATTAAACGATACTCAATTGCAAAATTCTATAAAAGGAAATATAGGCTATTTATCTCATAGTGCTACTGTTACCAGTGATTTTAAAAATGGCGTAGTTGAATTAAAACGAATTTTTAAAAATCGCTTAACAAAACTTTTTGGCCCTCAGCATGGTTTTGTAACAGATGTGCAAGATAATATGGTTGAGACAAAACATTTTATCCATCCCTATTTTAATATTCCAGTTTACTCTCTTTATTCGGAAACCCGTATTCCCACTGATGAAATGCTTGAAGGGCTAGATTCATTAATCATTGACCTACAAGACGTAGGAACAAGAGTCTATACCTACATATCAACCCTTACTTTAATTCTAGAAAAATGCCATAAGAAAAACATCGAAATAATTGTTTTTGATCGCCCGAATCCTGTGGGAGGAGAAATTATTGAAGGCAATGTTTTAGAAGAAAATTGGCAGTCTTTTGTTGGTAAACTTCCTATTCCACAGAGGCATGCAATGACAATGGGAGAGGTTGGAAGATTTGCAATTAAATATAAATCTTTGGATGTTAATTATCGAGTTATTGCAATGACTAACTGGAAACGCCAAATGTTTTTTAAACAAACAAATCTTCCGTGGATTAATCCCTCCCCTAATCTTCCAACAATGGAAGGAGCTATTACCTTCGTTGGCACTGTTCTCTATGAAGGGACTAATATCTCTGAAGCGCGAGGTACAACCAGAAGCCTTGAAATGATTGGCCACCCAAAAATTGAAGCTTTTGAATTTAGTGATAGCATGAATGCTCTTTTAAAAAAATCAGAACTTCACCATGGTATTGTTTTTAGGCCTCAAGTATTTTTTCCGATGTTTCAAAAATTTAGTGGCTTACCATGTGGCGGCGTCCATATGCATATATTAGACGAATCCCTTGCACGACCTTGGCTTGCAGCTCAGTTATTATGCCAAAAACTCTACCATCAATTGGGCAATGATTTTCAATGGAATAGCAAACCTTATGAATATGAACATGACCGACTAGCAATTGATCTCATTAATGGCTCTGAAGATGCCAAAAAATGGGTAGAAAATAATAACGACTTTAATGATCTTACCAAGATTAACCAAAAAGGTCATAAAGAATACATAGATAAATTTGAAGCGATTAAACTTTACTAAACACAATTGCCCCTTTATCGGGGCAATTGAACTTTAAGCAACAAGCTTCAAATGATGTGACTTCTTTGGAGTGCGAAAAGCTTCGACAAAACCGGGCACTCTTCTTTCTAATAGATTCCAAATTACAGATTCATCTAACCCATCCACCTTAGCGGCTTTTATAAGATATTCAATCCTTTTTTCGAGTTCATCGTAATTTAGGTGGGATCGGTAAACAGATTCGCTCTCAACAACCAACTCTTCCACCACTTCGGTGTATTGGTTTATAAGAACATTTTCAAAATCATCTCTCATCATTTAATTCTCCAATTGTCCTAGGCATTACAATCGATAATGCCTGTGGTGAATAGAGTAATTATAAATGAGTGAAGCTCTTGCAAATATTCTAATGGTGAAAATATTAAAATAATGTATAAAAAACAATAAGTTATGTCACAAATGCCCTAAACAAATTAAAAGTTACCTAAAGATTAACTAAAGCTTTTTGATTGGTCTTTACACATCCTTCATACATGTTACCGTTATTGTTAATGTTTAAATTACTAAATTTGCCATGAATTAAGGAGAGATCAATGCAAATAAGAAAAAATTTTAACGCTAGCATCATAAAAATGCTCAGTATTGTGGCAGCATTTGGCCTCTTGGCGCCAATGGCAACAAATGCTCAAGATAAAATAAAAATCGGAGTGGTTCAGCCCTTAACTGGAGGAATCGGTACTTATGGCCAGGAAAACTACAATGCAATGAAAATGGCATTAGAAAAAATTAATCAAAAAGGAATCAAAGGAAAAAAAATTGAACTAATCGTTGAAGACGATAAGTCAGATCAAATTGAAGCAACAAATGCCATGAGAAAGTTAATTAACGTTGATAAAGTAATCACTATTATTGGTGAAGTTACTTCTTCAAATTCATTAGCAATGGCCCCTATTGCTCAAGAAGCTAAAATTCCAATGGTATCAAGTGCCGCTACAAATGAGAAAGTTACTCAAGTTGGTAATTTCATTTCTAGAACTTGTTTCACAGATGATTTTCAAGGCGTGGTAATGGCGCGTTTTGCCTTTAATAATCTAAAGAAAAAAAATGCCGTTGTTATCATTGATAATTCTTCTGACTACTCAAAAGGATTAGCTAAAGCATTTAATGACGAATGGAAAAGATTAGGTGGAAAATATGCTTCAACTGAAGAGTTTTCTTACGTACAAAAAGATATCGACTTTCAAACTCTTTTAAGAAAAGTAAAAAGAGCAAACCCAGAAGTTATCTTTTTACCTGGTTACTATGAAGAAGTTGGCTTAATCTTAAAACAAGGTAGAAAAATGGGAATCAATGCTCCATTCCTTGGTGGAGATGGCTGGGACTCTCCAAAATTATTTGAGATTGCAGGCTCTGAAGGATCAAAAGGAAACTACATATCTTCTCACTTTGCTCCAGATGATACTGATCCCGCAGTTCAATCATTCGTAAAAGACTATGAAAAGCGCTATAAAGTTCGTCCAGGGGCAATGGCCGCTTTGGGTTACGATGTAATTGCAGTCGTAGCAGATGCAATGTCACGAGCAAAATCACTTTCACCAGCTGATATTAATGCCGCAATAACTACAACAAAAGGCTTTAAGGGAATCACCGGTTCAATCACCATTGATGAAAAAAGAAATTCTAAAAAAGCTGCTGTAGTTTTAGCAACAACAGAAAACACTTTCAAATTTAATCAAAAAGTTAATCCATAGGAATTGGAATTAATATTTTAAAATGGGGGAAGTTCGCTTCCCCATTTTTAATTACACATACACAAGGCAGAATTCATGCTCAATGAACAGTCACAGTATTTATTTTGGGACCTTTTACAATACACTATAAATGGTCTTTCTCAAGGATCCCTCTATGCACTCATTGCACTTGGTTATACCTTGGTCTATGGAATTATTCGTTTATTTAACTGCGCCCATTGTTAATTCCTGATGGTTGTGGCCTTAATCGTTGAAAGGGCAGTTTATCGACCTATCCGTCATCAAGGAAGGATTCCAGCACTAATAACCGCAATTGGAACATCTCTACTTTTCCAATATGCAGGTCAAATTATGTTTGGAGCTGATCCAAAAACAATGGCCCCTATAATTGAAGAAAAAACATTCGACTTCGGTGAAGTCTATTTTTCAAATATTCAGCTGCTTATTTTTCTCATTACAATTTTTGTCATGATTTTTCTTTGGTGGCTTACTCATTTTACAAAAATTGGAAAAGCTATGAGAGCAGTTAGCTTTAATCTTAATGCTGCTGAACTCATGGGTATAGATACTAATAAAGTAATTGCATTCACTTTTTTTCTTGGATCAAGTTTAGCTGCCCTTGCGGGGATGCTAGTTTCCTACACAATGTCGATTGAGCCAATGATGGGGACAATGCCTGGAATAAAAGCATTCGTCGCTGCCGTCGTTGGTGGAATTGGCGTTATACCAGGTGCTGCAATCGGTGGATTCATTTTAGGTATAACTGAAAATATGGTTGTTGGTTTTTACAAAGCAAGCTATCGAGATGCTGTCGCATTTATTATTTTAATAATAATTCTCCTCTTTAAGCCTAGTGGTATTTTAGGAAAAAACGTAAAGGAGAAAGTTTAATGTTAACTGATTATATTTTACCTTTATTATTAATTGCTGGAATCTTTATGATTCTTTCTATGTCTCTAAATCTCATTAATGGTTTTTGTGGACAATTTTCTTTAGGTCATGCTGGCTTTTGGGCCATTGGTGCATATGCCTCTGCGGTATCTACTGTTTATTTTCCAATTACAGGAATTCATCCAGAAGTTAATTTAGTCATAAGTCTTTTAATAGGATTTCTTGCAGCTTCTGTTTTTGGATTAGTCGTTGGGGTGCCATGCTTAAGACTAAGGGGCGATTATTTGGCCATTGCCACTTTGGGGTTTGGTGAAATTGTTCGAATTGCCATTATTAACACCGATTATATTGGTGGTCCAAGAGGTTTTACCGGAATTCCTAAATGGGTTGGATTAGGTCATGTTTATATTTGGGTATTGATTGTTTTAATTATTCTTAGAAACTTAAAATATTCAACCCATGGACGTGCCATCATAGCTATTCGTGAAGATGAAATTGCAGCAGAGAGCATGGGAGTAAATTTAGTTAAATATAAAGTTATTGCTTTTGTTCTTGGTGCAGGTTTTGCTGGAATCGCTGGCGGTTTATTTGCACATTCACAGCAATTTTTACATCCAAATAATTTTAACTTCATGTGGTCAGTCGTAATTTTAGTAATGGTTATTCTTGGAGGTCTAGGCTCATTAACTGGTTCAATTATTGGTGCACTAATTATCACTATATTGCCAGAACTTTTAAAATTTTTTGGCCCTGAAGTCGCACGTTTTAGAATGGTCATTTATCCAATCATGCTTATTGTACTAATGATCGTAAGACCAAAAGGAATACTAGGCACTAAAGAGTTTTGGCCATTAAACGCTCCAAAATCTAAATTAAAACTCCAAGAACAAAAGGGAGGAAACTAGTATGGCCCTTTTAGATATAAAAAATTTAACAATGCAATTTGGTGGGTTAATTGCAGTTAATTCAGTTAGCTTTAGTGTTGAAGAAAAGGATCTAATTGCAGTTATTGGCCCAAACGGTGCTGGTAAAACTACATTATTTAACGCCATAACTGGAATTTATGGGCCGAGTAAAGGTGATGTTTTCTTTAACAATGAAAAAATTAACAATGCCACACCTTCAAAAATTACAGAACTTGGAATGTGTCGAACGTTTCAAAATATCCGACTTTTTAAAGAGCTCTCCGTTATAGATAATATAAAACTTTCTCATCATACGCGATTAGAATATGGTCTAATGTCAAGCGTATTAAGAACGCCGACATTTAAAAAAAGTGAAGATGAGATAGAGAATCATTCTTACGAATTATTAAAAATATTTAATCTTCACCATAAAGCATTTCACACATCTAAAAACCTTCCTTATGGTGAACAACGAAAATTAGAAATGTGCCGGGCCCTTGCCACGAAGCCCAAGTTGCTTTTATTAGATGAGCCCGCAGCAGGAATGAATCCGACTGAAAAAGTTCAACTAACAGAGCTAATTAAAAACTTGCGTGACACTTTTCAAATTGCAATTATTCTCATCGAGCATGACATGAAATTAGTTATGAATGCAGCAGAAAAAATTTACGTATTAGATCATGGTCACTTAATTGCTAGTGGCACACCGAAAGAAGTACAAACGAACAAAAAAGTTATTGAAGCTTATTTAGGTGTAGATGGAGGAACTCATGCTTGAAATTCAAAACATCTATACCCATTATGGTGCAATTGAAGCCCTTCACGGGATCAACTTTAAAATTAACAAAGGTGAAATTGTCACACTATTAGGATCAAATGGGGCTGGAAAAACTACCACGCTTCACACTATTAGTGGATTAAAGAACGTTACGAGTGGAAAGATTATTTTCAAAGATCGTGAAATTCAGAATAAAAAAGCTCATCAAATTACCAAACTAGGTCTATCACTTTCGCCCGAAGGAAGACAAGTTTTTGCCAATTTAACTGTTAAAGAAAATTTAGAAATGGGTGCTTTTATTCGTAATGACAAAACTCAAATTTCTAATGACCTTGAGCTTATGTATGGCCTTTTTCCCAAACTCAATGAAAGAGGTACACAGTTGGCAGGCACTCTTTCAGGTGGCGAGCAACAAATGCTTGCTATTGCTAGGGCCTACATGAGTAAACCTGATTTATTATTACTAGATGAACCAAGCCTTGGCATTGCTCCAATCTTAGTTCAGAGTATATTTAAAGCAATAAAATCATTAAATGAAAATGGACTGACAATACTTTTAGTAGAACAAAATGCCAACCTTGCGCTAAAGTATGCTCATCGAGGCTATGTCGTAACTAACGGAAGTATTACATTAGAAGGAAGTGCTAGTGAGTTATTAAATAACACTGAAATTCAAAAAGCATACCTAGGAATAAGTTAATGTTAATTAATTGTTCAACTTACAAAGATGGCGCTCTACTAAAAGCATCTGATATCAACCATATTGAAGAGGACCTCAAAATTCCAAGAGCTTTTGTATGGGCGGCAGTACTTGACCCAACCGAAGAAGAATTATTGTTTTATCAAAAACAATTTCATCTCCACCCTTTAGCAATTGAAGATGCTATTCATGGCCATCAACGAGCTAAAATAGATGACTACAATGACTGCTTATTTGTTGTTATCAAAACTCTGGAATCTGCCAATAACCCAACTGATCAAGGAGAATTTATTATTTTTGCAGGACCTAACTATATTTTAACGATTAGGCATAGATCCAAAAAAGGGTTTTCTAATGTTCGAAATCGATGTGAAAATGAACAAGAACTTTTGGCCAAAGGATCAGGGTTTGTTCTTTATGCATTGATGGATGAAATCGTTGATCGATATTTTCCCGTAATTGATCAGCTCGAAGAAGATTTAGAAAAATTAGAAAACTCAATTTTTAAAAAACATTTGGCCAGACAAAATATTGAAGGCTTATTTGACCTTAAACAAAAACTAGTCATGGTCAATCATGTTATCAATCCTCTTTTTGATGCAGTTTCAAAACTCCACGGTGGAAGAGTTCCAAAAATTTGCATGGAAACTCAAGTATATTATCGAGACATATATGATCACCTTGTAAGAATTAACAACCGTTTAGATAATGTGCGAGAAATGATTTCTACCGCTATTCAAGTAACGATTTCAGTAATCTCCTTAAACGAGAGTGAAGATAATAAGCGTCTTGCAGCGTGGGCGGCCTTATTTGCTATTCCCACAATGCTTGCTGGTATCTACGGAATGAATTTTAAAAACATCCCCGAACTAGAATGGAAGTACGGCTACTATGTCTCCATTCTATCTATGGTAATTATTGACCTCTTTCTTTATCGCGCATTTAAAAGATCCAAATGGCTCTAGCCTAAGTATTTTTTGCTTGTTAAAATATTTTCATCTATAAATTATAGCGGAGATTTATTGTGACATTGGAAGAAGCAATCACTTGTTTAAAAAAAATAGTTAAATTTTCAACACTAGAAGGTCAAAAACACCTAGACCTCTCAATTGCGGTTGCAAGCGAGAGACCTGTCATGCAAAAAGCATTGGTAATTGCTAAAAATGAAGTAGATAAAGGTACGATTACAGAAATTGAATTGAAACAACGTTTAGGTATCGATTAAGGAAATATTATGTCACAAGTATTAAATGACAATGTACATTGGGCGGATCTTGCAGCAGATAAAATCATTCGCGGCAATAACGACAAAGATTCTTACACTCTGGCTTCTGGTATTACCCCTTCAGGCGTAGTTCACTTCGGAAATTTTCGCGAAGTTATTACCGTTGATTTCGTAGCGCGAGCACTAAGAAAAAAAGGAAAAAAAGTTAGATTTATTTTTTCGTGGGATGACTACGATACTTTTAGAAAAGTTCCGGCAAACCTACCAAAGCAAGATGAGCTTCAAAAGTTTTTATATAATCCAATTGTTGATACACCAGATCCATTTGGTACTGCCGAATCCTATGCCGCTCATCATGAGAAAAATTTTGAAGCCCAAGTGGCAAAAATGGGAATTGATGTTGAGCCGATTTATCAGTCAAAGAAATATCGTACGGGAATATATCGCGAACAAATTATCCAGGTTTTAAAGAATAAAGATAAAATAGCAGCTATTTTGAACAAATGGCGCCAAACCCCGCTAGAAGATTCATGGCTTCCGGTACTAATTTACTGTGAGAAATGTAACCGTGACAGAATTAAGACCATTAACTTTGATGGTGTTAATACTCTTAATTATGAATGTGAAATGTGTGAACATAAAGGTTCAGAAGACCTTACAACCACAACACGCACCAAACTTCCTTGGCGAGTTGATTGGCCTATGCGCTGGGCTTTTGAAAAAGTAGACTTTGAACCTGGTGGAAAAGACCATTCTTCGGAAGGCGGTTCATTTACAACCGCAAAAGAAATTGTTGAAATATTTAATTGGAAAGCACCTCAGTATCTGCAATACGACTTTGTCTCGATAAAAGGTATGGGCGGAAAAATGAGCTCTTCAAAAGGGAACCTCGTTACCGTAAATGATGTTCTTGATGTCTATGAGCCAGAAATGGTTCGATGGATTTTTGCTTCCTACAAGCCAAATACCGATTTTGGTTTAAGTTTTGATTTAGACGTGATTAAAAACTATGAAGATTTTGATAGATTAGAAAGAATGGTTTTTGGCCTAGAAGCAGGAAATGAAAAGAAAGTTGCCATGGCAAAACGAGTGTATGAGCTTTCGCAAATTGGTGATGCGCCCACCACTCTACCAATTCAACCTGGCTTTAGACATCTTTGTAATATTCTCCAGATTAATGATCTCGACATAGAAAAGGCCCGCCCTTTTTATGCCAAAGAAATTAAAAGCTCCCGTGACGAACGAAGATTTATGGAGCGATCAGCAAGAGCGGTATTTTGGATTCAAAACCACGCCCCAGAAGAGTTTAAATTTTCTCTCAATAAAACCGCAACCACACTAGATCTAGATGAAAAACAATCTAAATTTCTATCTGATTTAAAAGATTTAATCACTAATGACTTTGATTCTTTGGATGAAAAAGGATTGCATGAAAAAATGTATGACATCATCAACGCCTTAGAGCTCCCGCCCATGGACGTTTTTACAATGATGTATCGAAAGTTAATATCACTGGATAAAGGGCCCAAGCTAGCTGGATTTATGAAAATTATTGGCAAAGAAAGAGTTCTAAACCTCATCAATAATTGATTAAACATAGAAATTTATTATATACAACAAAAAAGGGGTCAGTAACATTTGGCCCCTTTTTATTTTTAAATAATAATCGAAAGCTTACAAATTCTTACAATAAATACCAAATTGCCCTAATAAAAACATTCAGTATTTACGACGACACAGAATGTTGAGAAAGATAAAATATTGGATCAAAAACATGAGAGGGGAATCATGAAAAGTTTATTTTTAACAATCGTTCTTTTTAGTTCAACGTGGGCCATGGCCGATTATTCTTGTACTTCAATTATTAGAGACAACGGACAAGACCGAGAAAGCTTTACTCGTTACTCTTACTCAGAAGCAGCGGCTTGTGATACAGCAAATTTTGACTGTAATAACTTCTTGTCGCATAAACAATCCATGGGGCAATACCGGTTTGCCTATTGCGTGGCAATCAGAACAAATAATCCTGATTATCCATACCCTGACTATCCATACCCTACTGACCCAATTCCAAGTGAGCGTCAATCGTGCCAAACAGACTTAATTGATTACTGGGGCCAAGTGATCAGAAGCTTTACAGGTAATGGACGAACTCTTTTTGAAGCCTGTGATGAATCAGATCGATTTTGCCAGAGCGCACTTAATCGCGGGACATCAAACGGAAGAACTTGTGTAAGAAGAAACACCCCTAACCCAAGACCTCCTCGAGACCCGTGGATAACTGCTGAATGCAAAGTACAGCGCCTAGATCCGGCAGGATGGTTAGTGCAGGAATATACTTCAGTAAAAAGTGGACCTAGATCACAGAACCCAAGAATGGAGGCTTGCCGTGAAGCCGAAAGAGCATGCTCATACGACCTACGCGGACGACAAAGTTGCCGAATAATCTAGTATTCTTTTGAAAAAATTAAGCTAATTTACATTGTTAATTATACAATCTGGCATAGAATAAGACTATGCCAGATATTAAGACAAATGATCAACCAATAGCACGAACTATCGTTTACAAAATAAGCATTAGACTATTTATAATCATTGTTACTTCATCATTTATTAGTTTTTCCTACATAAAAAACACTAAGACATCATCAGAAATGGATTTCTTAGAAAACTATACACGGCTAAGACTTGAAAGCGAACGGCAGCTATTTAAAGAAGTCGTTAACGATGTATCGTTTATTCGTTCGTTAATTGAAGATGCATATCATTCAAATTCCAAAATTGATAAAAGTGCAATTAATCAATTTAACACTATAACATTTAAAGATCGCGACCATGCAATTAGAACCAAAAAGGAGTTTTTTAACCCTGAAACTGACCCAGGAATCTTTATCACTAAAGATTTTTTAACAACAGATGAATTAAAAAATAGAATCATACAGGTTTACGATATATTTAGAGAAAATCATCAAATTTGGACAAAACACTACCTAACTACTTGGGCCGTTCTAAATGGTAGTGTGTCGATGACCCTATCTCCCAAAAAACCAAGCATCGTTTATGAGACAGTAGCGGATTTTAGTGATCATAACGAAGAATATTACAAGATAACCAACAAAGAAAACAATCCTGATTTTAGCGGCAAATGGACGGATCTCTATTTTGATCCTAATTTCAAGTCGTGGATGATTAGTTACACGTCGCCAATAATTAAAAATAATCAAAAAATAGGTTCAGTTGGTGTTGATATATATCTTGAAGAAATATTTTCACGAATTATTAATATAAAGCTACCTAATTCATATAATTTTATTATCTCCCAGGATGGAAGCGTAATGGCACATCCAGAACAATTAACTAGCAAACAAAGTAATCCATCTCCTTCCTTGGATTTAAAAATTAACGACCCACATATTTCAGAGGTATTCAATCAAATAAAAGACAAACAAATAAAAGAGCACCAATTAATTAAACTACAGCAATCAAATGTTTTTTATAGTATTGGAAAAATCCCAGAAACAAATTGGTTTTTGATAACCGTATTCCCTAAAAGCTATCTAGAAAAAAATAATCAATTTTCTTTATTCTTTGTATTGTGGAGTTCTCTTGTTTATTTATTCATAGAACTCTTGATTTTGTACCTAACTCTAAATAAGGAATTATCTAGACCATTAATTGATTTTATTAGCAAAATAAATCAAATCAAAAATGGTCAAAAAAATGTAGAATTCCCAATAAAAAGAGAAGACGAATTAGGTGTTCTTGCTAAAGCATTCATGAGCATACAAAAAAACTTAGACCAACGAGAGAACAAAATTAAGGAGTATAACGAAAACCTTGAAATACTAGTCCAGGAACGAACGGTGAGACTTGAGGCTTTGCTAAAGGAGTCAAAAACGACACTAGAGAATTCAATTCATTCTGCTAAACTAGCTACTCTTGGAGAGGTGGCCAATGGTTTATCACACCAACTTAATAGCCCAATTATGGTTTTAAAAGGTTCAGCTCATCAGATTGAAAAAGTAGTCAAACAAAATAATCCTGACATAGAAAGAATGAAGCACTTGCTTTTACGGCTTAAAGGAACAACTAAAAAAGTAACTGAATCGGTAAATAACTTAAGGGTATTTAGTCGTAATCCTGCTAATGATCAAATGAAGCGAACTTCTCTAAGTAGTATATTTAAAAGTGCATTAAATATTTGCTCAGAAAAATTTAGATTTCACCAAATAAACATTTCTATAGCACCAGAAAATCTAGAAGCTTTTAATATAATGGCCAAAGAAACTCAAATGGCACACGCTATCTTAAATTTATTGAACAACTCTTTTGATGCAATTATTTCTAAAAAAGAAAAGTGGATTAAGATTAATATTACTACCGACAATCTCACTCTACATATTGATATATCTGATTCTGGTGCTCCAATACCAACCGAGCTTACAAGTAAAATATTCACTCCATATTATACCACTAAAATTGGACAAAATAAACCTGGGTTAGGTCTAAGCATTACTCAAAAAATAATTGAAGAACATAATGGCACTATAAAATATTCTCAAAAAGATAATCATAACCATTTCATCATTTCACTTCCGATTTTAAACAATGAAATTAAAAATGAAGGGAATAATGAAATCTAAAACTAAAACTTCTTTCACTCACCAAATAATGAAAAATATGATAATTCGCTTAACGCTCATTATTTTATTTGTCTCCGCAATATCTAGTTTTTATTTACAAAGAGAGCTTAATGGACAATTAAAAAAACAGATCTTAACCTATGCCGCAACTAAATCATACAACGAAAAAGTATACTACTCAAAAGCCAATGATAACATTCACTTTGTAGCTACAAATCTCATAAAACAATTTAACAATAATAAAAAAACAACCTTTGAAACCAAACTCAAATATCTAAATGACGGCACAACACGTACAGACAAATCTCTATTTAATCACCAAAAAAAATCTGGAGTCTACATCCCCAACTCGGTAACTATCACTGCCGAATACCTCAATGAACTAGCAGTTGTCGAAAATGTTTTTAATAAATTTTCAAATTTGTTTTTTAAAGATGCTTTCCAACTTTGGTACGTTTCTAGCAAAAAAGGTTATGTTAGCTTCCTACCTTCCACAAACCAACATTTGTACAATGCGCCTGATAACTTTGATGACACAAATGAATTTTATTTCCGAATAAGCAAAGAAGATTTAAACCCAGATAGAAAAAGTGTTTGGACTAGAGTCTATGAAGATACAAACTATAAACGATGGATGATTAGCTTAGTTTCACCCATATATGTTAACGATATCCACATTGGCAGTATAGGCATTGATTTTTTATTGGATGATCTGTTAGCACGGATACAAAATACAAATGATATTGGCATCACAAACTACATCATTGATCAAGTTGGACATGTAATTGGACATGAGGCGTACAAAGATAAATTAATTCAATCAAAAGGTACTCTTTTAGTAAAAGACACACAAGATCCTGTGCTTGAAGAAATTTTTAATAAGCTAAGTTTAGTTTCGTCCTTAAATGAAAGCGTGGTTCTAGATTTAAAATCAACGAATCACCATATTGGAGTTTCAAAACTACAATCCCCTCCTTGGTTTTTAATTACTAAACAAAACCCTGAACATTATTCAAAAACCATTATATCACTTTTAAAAATGGCAATATTAATTGCAATATTTTCATTAATTTTTGAAATATTTATCGTGTATCTGTACATAAAAAAGGAAATAGTAATACCTATTAATAACCTGGCCCAACACATTTCCTCGCAGACAAATAATGCATCTCCAATCGTTTTAGAAAAAAATTTAAAGGGTGAATTAGACATCATTCAAAAAAGTTACAACGATTTTATCGAGTTAGTTAATAATCACGAAAAAGAAATATTAGACTATCAAAGAATTTTGGAAGAAAAAGTATCTTCTCGAACAATGGAGCTAAACCTCGCAATCAGAATAGCAGATGAAGCAAAAACGAAATCCATTTACACTGAAAAACTAGCAAGCCTTGGTGAAATGGCTTCCGGTATTGCTCACGAGATTAATAATCCACTTGCAATAATACAACTTAACATCACAGCGCTAGAAAAAATGCTAAACAAAGGCGAGCTGGATATAGAGAAAACACTACGGGCGGTTGCAAAAATTGATTCGATCTCTGACCGAATCCTAGACATTGTGCATGGATTAAATAAGTATTCAGATCAAAATTTAGACCATCCTCAAAAAGCATTATCTTTGCAAAAAATAATTAATCAGGCCATTGAACTTACCGCCAACAAACAAATTGCCCTCTATATAAAAATCAAAAATGAAATTAGCGATGAGATAATGATAATGGGTATAGAAACTCAGCTTATTCAAGTATTCAGTAACTTAATAACTAATTCCATCGATGCAATCGAAAGCAGAGACAAAGAAGATCGCTGGATTAATATTTGGTGCGATCAAAATCAAAATTTCTTATTTATTTACTTTCAAGACTCAGGAGATGGAATTCCAGATTCCGTCCTTCAAAAAATGCTAACGCCATTTTTTACCACTAAAGAAGTGGGAAAAGGCACAGGACTTGGGCTTCCTATTATAAGAAATATAATTGAAAAACATGGTGGCAATCTTCAGTATGACAATACTCGATCGAAGACGACTTTTGTAATAAAAATTCCATTGATAAAATGATTTCTAAGATTTTCCCTAAGATTTTCCCTAAGATTTTCTAAGAGCTATAAAACTTATTACCGTTTGTAGCGGCAAATAACTTTGATCATCTATTGGCATTTTTTTATCCGTTTTTAAATAATTACCAATTTCATAAAGAAGATTAGATGCCTTTTCCAATTCATCATGTGCTTCATTGCGAATATCATCAATGGCCGTCTCTAAATCTTCTAGCTTAATTAAAGCGCTTAAATCCTCGCCATTTTTAAATTTAGCAAACAGGTCTGGATTAAGCTCAAAATGTCTAAAAATAACAGAATTAACAACTCCATTTTGAATATCGAGAAATTGGTCTTTGAGCGAATGATCATTGAAATCAAGTGTATCGTCTATCATCTGAAATGCAAGACCTAAGGAATTTCCAAAATTTTTTGCACAATCTTGAATATTTGGAGGTAGATTCTTCAAAATAGCAGGGGCCAAACAGCAATAACTCATTACAGAAGAAGTTTTCTTCTGTGCAATTTCTCGAATTATTTTTTTTGTGTAATTTCTTGAAAAAATAAGGTCGGCCTGAATCCATTCGCCTTCGGATAAGTCACGAATAACGTAAGCCATTTCCGTGACAAGCGGGAGGTTTTTGGCCAATGACAAATCTACAATAACTGAAGATAACAACGTATCTCCAGCAAGTACCGCTTTTTTATTTGAGGCCAAAATATTAATACTGGGCTGCCCGCGACGCACTGTGGCATTATCAATAACATCGTCATGGGAAAGCGAAGCAGCATGAACAAGCTCAACCGCCCTAGCATAAGGAGCAACTAAAACTTGATCTAGACCTAAAAAATCCCCCATCAGATGGGTCAAAAGAGGTCTTAATCTTTTCCCCCCCAACAAGACAGTGCGTTGCAATAAGTCATTGATCTCTTTCTTACAAGAGTCCGAGGAAATATTGAGATTAATTTCACCAACAGCATTTAAAACATGCTTAGGCATAAGAGTAATAAAATCAGAATTCATAGGCGTAACTTACCAACTAAGCATTATTGTGTAAACCAAAACCAAAAACAAATATAGAGACCTCATTCATAAAACGTAAACCTTGATTGAATTTGTTCATACTGATATAAAACGCTAAAGGAAAAATACTATGGAAAACCAAAAAATATTAAACGAAAGAAAAAAAGAATCCTATAAAATATTTGATGAAATAGCCCCTACCTACGATTTTTTAAATCATCTTTTATCATTTGGAATCGATATAAGCTGGAGAAAAAAATTAATCACTCACCTTCCTCATGTCAATAAAGACCGCGAAGGTTTAAACGTTTTAGATTTGGCCACTGGAACAGGGGATCTGGCATTAGTCTTGGGCAAAAATCCAACGGTAAAAAAAGTTACTGGCCTAGATTTATCCAATGGAATGATTCAATTTGGCCAAAAAAAGGTAATAGCAAATGGTCTCTCGCAAAAAGTTTTCTTGATGCTTGGAGATGCTGTTAATATTCCGTCAGCTGACAATAATTTTGACCTAGTTACCATATCTTTTGGGATTAGAAATTTTTCAAGTGCTCAAAAAAGCCTTATCGATATTCATCGTGTCCTAAGAACTAAAGGACGAGTTATGATTATGGAATTTAGTATTCCAAAAAATAGCATTATAAAAGGTATTTACTTTTTTTATTTCCGAAAACTACTTCCATTCATTGGAAATATTATTTCAGGCCATAAGGATGCATATACTTATTTGAATAAGACCGTTGAGGATTTTCCCTACGGTGAAGAATTTACAAACATGATGAAAATCGCAGGGTTTAAAAACCTAAAGGCCATTCCATTAACATTTGGCATTGCAACTTTGTATATCGGCGATAAAGATTAATAACAAAGTACTGGGTCTAAATATGAACACCGAAACAAGGCCAAAGTTAGATAATCATTGTGAGTCGGTCATTAGAGTTGTCTCATTTTCTGAGTTTTTAAGTATAAATGAAAACACGCCTTTCCTTTTGCTAAAAAAAAAAGATTTCCTCGATAAGGATCATTATTTCAAAATATATGCTGGAAACCAACCTCAAAACTTTACAGAAGAAAAAGATCAAGTAAATTTTTTTGGGGCTTTAAGTTTTGAAGGCGAACAAAATTTTTTAAAAATTGAAAACGTTTATCAGTTGGATAATTTAAAATCCAATATTTTTTTTAAATCTGAAGATCTAAAACTATGCTCCGTCAATCCAGTTGAGTCATTTGACCTATTTGAAAAAATGATCAATATGAGCAAAACGGCTTTTTCTAGAAACAAAAAATTATTAAAAATTGTCCTACATCGAAAAATTAAAATTACTTTCAACAGAGCACTTGTTCTTGATGATTTATTGAGCTTCATTCCCGAACTAACAGACAACCAGCATTTTTTTATCTATTATGACGGAAACGAAGTACATTTAAGTCTCACCCCTGAAACACTTGTTGAATTAAATAAAACCACCATTAAAACTATGGCATTAGCTGGCACTGCCCCTAGAGGCAACGATTCTACAGCAGACAAAAAACTAGAAAGTGGCCTATTAAACGATGTTAAAAACTTAAAAGAACAAGATTTGGTTGCTCAAAATATCATGGCAACTCTTGAAAATTTTTGTACAGAACTATCTATTTCACAGAAAAATATTGTAAAACTTTCTCATGTTCAACACTTGATAAATTCCATCACTGGCATAATTAAATCCCCCCTACTTTTGCCTCAAATACTTAAAGAACTACATCCAACTCCTGCTCTTGGCGGAGAACCAAAAACCTTAGCAAAACAAACTATTCGAGAAATTGAGGGGGCGCCAAGAAACCTGTATGGTGCCGCCATTGGTATTAAGGAATATGATCATGCAGAATTTTTAGTAAATATTAGAAATTTTTCATTTATTCCCGGTGAGAATAGTCTATATATTTACGGCGGAGCTGGAATCTTGCCTGAATCAAGTGCCGCCAGCGAGTGGGAAGAAACAGAAAACAAAATGCGAACTTTTTTAAACTTTTTTTCAAAAAACAAAGAAGATAATAATGAATAATGACCTGAGCTTAAACATAAACCATCTTTGGTCAGCACTAACAATTAATGAACTAATCGGCCAAGGTGTAAAAAAATTTTATATCGCACCAGGAATGAGAAATGCCCCCATAATTGCGGCAATTACCGAACTAATAAAGCAAAAACATAATTCTGGTCTATCGTTTGAGGTTATCATTGATGAACGTGCTATGGCCTACCGAGCACTGGGATATTCAAAAGAAACTGGTTTTCCGGCAGTGATCATTTGTACATCAGGTACAGCTCTAGCAAATTTTTTACCCGCAATTATTGAAGCAAAAAAATCCTTAGTACCAATAATTATTTTATCTGCAGACCGCCCCCCTGAACTTATAAATAGTGACGACAATCAAACAATCGAGCAAACTTTCTTTTTTAGACCTTGGGTAAACCACGATTTAAACCTAGGCGCACCAACTGAAGACATTGACCCTCGAGCAATTACTACAAGTGTAGCAGAGCTATATTTTAAATCTCTTTTTCCAGTTGCAGGCCCAGTACATATGAACCTGTCCATGAGAGAGCCTCTGGGATATGTGGACACTAAGATTTCCGAAAAATATAAAAACATATGCCTAAATCTCATTAGTGATAATACCCCTGCAACCAAATATGAAATTCCGCAACTGCTGCTAAACTCAAAAGCAATAGAACAAATCATTTATGATATTAACAACGCCAAAAAAGGTTTATTAGTTATTGGTGCACTTCCTAACACTGTAGACAAATCACTTATCTCTAACTTAATAGATAAGCTCTCATTCAGTTTTTTTATCGAAGTAGGTTCATCGTTGAAATACTCCTACAATTTAAACGATCAACAGATTCCAACCTTCGATCACCCGGAAGTGAAACAAATCCTAAAACATGATCCACCTGATTTAGTTGTACATATTGGTGGTAGACTAACTTCAAAATCATACTACCAATTTCTCACTGAAAATCCGAACGTTAATCTTTATGTCCTAAATTCAACTGACAATAAAGAAGATCCAACTCATTTAGTAAAAAAACGATTTGTCATAGACCTCAATTCAACAATCACCCAATTAAACAATTCAATAATCAAAAAAAACCGTACTCAATACGATTTTGGCATCGAAGAATTCACTAAGAAAAAAATACAATATATTGATAACGCTGAATTAAGTTTTCCTGTTATATCAAAAACATTCATAGACATAATGCCCGCTGATCTACAAATCCTTCTGGCAAACTCAACAACTATTAGAACCTTTGACTCATATTTTTCATATGACACGAGAAAAAATTTTAAAATTTTTACCAATCGTGGAGTCTCAGGAATTGAGGGTTTTATCGCAACGGCATTAGGAATAAGCGACGCTTCCAAAAAAGATGTTTTTTTAATTATAGGCGACGTCTCCTTTATTCATGATTTTAATTCTTTATTCATGCTAACATCCAACACTTGTAGCTCTATTAAAATCCTGCTTATTAATAATGGCGGCGGTGCTATTTTCACACTTCTACCAATTAATAAAGATAAAGATATTTTAAATGTTATTACATCTCCTCATAGCTACACATTTTCAAGTATCACAAAACTTAATGAAAATATTCTTTATAGGAATGCTAACACCAAAAAAGATTTTATCAATGGTCTTGAATGGTTATTAAATTCTCGTGCTCACTCAATACTAGAAGTTTCAATTGACGACGAAATCAACTCGCTAGTCTACGAAGAACTTAAAACAATACGATAGACTTATAGGCAAATATGACATCTACAGTTTTGACCCAGAAAAAAAACATTAACAAAATAGAAGCATGGATTTTGGCCATAAGACCGAAAACTCTTTTTGCATCTTTAGGTCCTGTCATTGTTGGTACTAGCCTCGCCTATAAAACATATGAAATTTTTGATCTTACAATTTTTATCATAACCATGATTTGTGCAGTACTCTTACAAATATCCACCAATCTAGCAAACGATTACCTTGACGCCAAAAAAGGAATTGATTCCATTAACAGAATTGGTCCCCTGCGCGTAACTCAATCTCAGATATTATCAATTACAGAAGTACAAAATGGTTTTTTCATAAGTATTTTTTTTGCACTTTTATTTGGACTCTATCTTATGATTACTGGAGGATGGCCTATTATAATTATCGGTTTTTCATCATTGTGGTTTGCATACGCATACTCCGGTGGACCATATCCTCTATCTCATCATGGATTAGGAGAAATTACAGCATTCATTTTCTTTGGACCTGTCGCTACAATGGGGACACATTTTTTACAATCTCATGTTTTCGATAGTAATACGTTTATTATTGGATCGGCCTTAGGAATGATTTCCCTATCCATTCTGGCCATTAATAATTTACGCGATATATACACTGATGGACTAACTCAGAAGCGAACACTCGCTGTACGCTTTGGTGAAGTTTTCCAAAGAAAACTTAGTATTAGTGGCACAATTTCTGCTCTTATTCTATTAGTTATTTTTGCTATCTGTTCAAAGTACTATTTCTCTCTAATTTCTCTATTAACAATTATCCCCTATATTTCTACAATTAAATATCTTCATAAGGGTGAGATCAACTCTTCATTAAATGACAAGCTTGCTAACACAGGAAAATTTTTATTTATTTTCAGTCTTTTTGTCAGTATCACGATCCATTTCCCATTAAAATATTAGGCCAATTAAAGTGATCCAAAAAGAATTAATAAAAAGCCCTAAAGCATTTTTTGTAAAAGATACTTGGCATAATGAATTTTGCCTTTATAGCATTATCGTAGATGGTAATAAATTTACATACCATCATTTGCCTTTATTTTTTAATTGTAACGAAGAAGAAGTTTTAGATACGTTAAACACTATTAGTAAAAATCCAAAATCAAACATAATAAGCGATAACACTAGTCTTAATTTTTTTAAAAGCACCATTGATCTTTATTTAAATTTAAAAGAACCTCAACAATTAGATCATTATGTAAACAACCTTTGGCCCCATTGCCAATTACTGCTTCCTATCGATGACTTTATTAATAAAATAAGCAAATCTCCAATTTTTTTTAAAGAAAAACGCATAAAGATAAAAACAAATTACGAATCCTTAATGAATTGGTGCCATTCGTTGAATAACAATCAGCACTTGCTCAAAACATTGAATGCTATTAAGTGCCAACTTGTATTTGATTTAAATCAAAGTATTTATGAAATAAATGAACTTGTAGACTTAATTGCAATGATAAAAATGGCAAAATGGAGAAGTAATTTTTTATATCTTGAAGAGCCAGCAACTCCTGAACTTTATATAAATTTACCAATTGAAGATATAAATTTGATTGGTTTAGATGAATCACTTCTCAAACTCGAAGACCGGACTTCTAAACTAGAATTATTCACCAAATCTGTATTACTTAATAATTGTGCCTACTACATAATCAAGCCAAGCATACTTAAAAAAACTACTATCGACTTTCTATTACAACAAAATAAACCTATCTCACTAAGTAGCTCTTATGAGCACCCCAGTTTAAAACTTGGCTTTACTCCTTATCTTAATTTGAATTTGAATAATAAAATTCATGGCCTTTCAACATTTGAGTATTTTAATTAACTAAAATGATGAAAAATCAATCTTGCTGTATTTTATTTTACGATCATAATAAGAATTATCAAAAATGTTTTGCAAATAAGGAGTTCAAAATGAAAATGCTAAAAAGCCTAGGGTTTATTGCCATCGTGACTTTGTTGAGTTCATGTGCTCACATGGGAGGTTATGGATGCAAGTCAAAATGCGATGGGCAATGTTCTACTAAAAAAGAGTCTCCATGCGATAAAGGGCAATGTCCAATGTCAAAATCAGGTGACACAACGGCACCAACAGAAGCTCCAAAAGCTCCATAATAAATTTAAAAGACAGAAAATTTTTCTTAATCATCTTTTAATACTCCTGGCAAATAGTTCTGGTATAATAAATTTGCCAGGAGGGCTTATGAAAAAATTATTATTTATAGTTTTAATATTATCAATGACTTATTCCTGTTCTTCGCTTCAAAGAGACCCCGCACAACTAACCATCACTAAGGAATCTAAAGACCAATGTGTTGAAAAAGTGAAGCCTGAGTACAATTCGTATTTTGATCAATACGAAAAATGCGTGCAGCCTTAGTCAATTTAATGAAAGAATTACAGGCCAATTAAATCTTTAAGAACAATTGGTTTTCAAAGTGTTTGATGCCTGATAGTTTGGCCCCATCAATCTATTATGGGGTCTATCTATGTCAAAAAAAGTTCTTGCTCGCACTTTTTTCGCTGTTAGCTTACTTACTACTATTTATTCAGCTTCTGCATTCGATACATCTGTAAAAGGATTTATCGCTCTAGATTTAGCAAACTTTGAAAAAATTGAAGGAAAAAAAGGAAACACTGTCGTTGGAATTGGCGTTTTGGATTTAAAAGTATTTGCCGAACAAGAAGGACTTACTTTTAATATGAAATTGGATCTCGATGGAAAATTAGCTGAAGAAAATAATATTTTCGAAGAGGCATACGTCGGTTATAGAGGAATTCGTGATTGGCGCTTTATGGCCGGTAAAGGCGTAGTAAGATTTCAAAACATCCACTGGGGAGTTGCTGAAAACTCTTATCAAGATGGAGGTTCAGTACTTGGTTCCGAAAATTCTTTTAGAAAATTATCTAGAAGAGCATTTTTAGCTGCTTCATATGGACACTACTCCAGAGGGTTTTTAAACACATTTTCATTTTTTGGGAACACTAACGAAATTAAAACTGACGAAAACGGCGAAGCTATTTTTGATGTCGGAACGTCTGGGAATGGATCAAGTCCGTATTACGTTAAAGGATACGTCTATGAGCCGGTAACGGCTTTTAATGTAGATAAACAATTAGGTCTTGCTAATAAGTTTGAATATTACGTCAATCAAGAATTAACTTTAACCCAAGGTCTAGTGATGATGAGAAACAAATTCACTGGAAAAACTACTTGGGGAGCTGCTGCTTCAGCTCGTTATGAGACAGGGGCATATGAGATTTGGTCTGAAGCAATTCACGGTTATACGACAACTGCCGCCTATGAAAAATACTCAACATATAGAAAAAGAGAAAGTTTTTTGCAACTAGGCGCAGAATACTTCTTAAACCAAGACTGGAGTTTATTAGCAAACACCGAAGGTCTTATTGTTGAAGATAAAGCTCACAGCTACCCTGACTTTACCTATAGAGGAAAAACTGCGAAAAAAGATAGCTCAATAAGAAAAGCTGGATCTAAATACGATACTCTTCAATACAAAGCAGAGGCCGGAATAAAGTATAAAATTTCTAAATCTGCTCAAATCACCTTTGCTGGACTCTTTGAAAATAAAAAAGTTGAAAAAGATAATGTTGAAAATTTAAAGCGAATTGATGGTGTGTATGATCCAAATCGCCAAGCGTTCAAAGTAGCAACTGCACTATCTTACTGGTTTTAAAATTTATAGGCCCAGATAAAAAATGGGCCTATAAACTCTACGGAATACTTAATTCTTTATTAGAATTATCTGAGTTAAATTTTAAGTCCTTAGCCTTTTGCAAAAAATATTTAATTTTTTCATCTTCATTTTCAAAAACACCTTCTTGCTTGGGCGCAATTTTATTTTTTTCACTTTGAATTTCTTTTTCCAACTCTTCCCTTGCTTTTCTTTTCACTTTTTCGTTGGCGCTTTCAATTATTAATTCTTCGGTGGAAGAAAAATTTGTCCCGTACTTTTTGAAGGCAAATTCGTATAGTGGTTTTAAAAATTTTATATTTTGCTCTCCCCTCTCTAAAAAACTGATCATTACACGCAAAAATTCTTTATTCTGGATGTCGTGAGACCATGCTGCAATTAAGTAGGTCATGCCTTCGGCATCAATTCTTTGGCGGTAACTTAAATTTTGATATTCGGCATAAATAGAAACGGCCGAATCAGGTGTTGAAAATTTAACTCTCAAACTATTGAGTAATTTATATCTAAAATTTTTACTCTGTGGGCTTCCCCTTAACGTGGTTAATTCAAATGTATAAACAATGCCATTTTCAAAAAAATAGAATCTCTCAGATAAATATTTGTTATTTTTGTTTTTTATAACAGCTTTTCCTACATTATGATGTTCGTCAAAAGTAAGAGATTCTATATTTTCATAAAAAAACATTTGGCGATTATATAAAAGATAAAGGTTATACACTAATTCACTATAAGAAATGTTCCACATCGTCTTCAATGATTCATAAAAAGACTTGCCTTCATTGGAAGGCAACGATAATTTTTTATGAAATAAGTCTTCCCATTTCTTTTGAGGACTAATTTTATCGAGCATTTTTTTATAAATTGGCAGTAAAAATAAATTTTCCTTACCAGAACTTAATTCGAATTTTCGCATTGGTAGCATTTTAAATGATGCCACCTTCACGTCTCGCATATTTATAAAGTCTGCACCGATTTTTATACCGTCGTTATCTTGAAATACATTAGGTAAGAGTACATAATTCGGGTGATGTATAGGCAACAACAACAAAAAGTTTTCAAAGTGAAACTCTTTCCAAACACTAGAGTCTTCGTATTCAATTAAATCATCTCGATTCAATTGATATTTATCGCCATCAAGTAACTCTTTTGTTGGCGCCTTAAAGGTTAAAAAACGCGTGGCCACTCCATCGGTTAAAGAAAGAGTATAGATATGATATGGAGCAATCAGTACCAACAATACTAATACTGCAATAAGCCCCATCACAATGGAATTCATAATTATTTTACGTAACATAAATACCTATCGGCTTAATCAAATCATATATTTACCTTAATTTGATTAAAAAGATTAAATTTAATATTAAAAATTCCGATAAGCCATGTGAGAAATTAAAAAAGGCGATATTTATGATATCTAAAACTCTACCATTAAGCTTAATTCTTGGACTCATCATCTTTGCACAAGGTTGCGACTCGCCGAGGACACGAAAAGTAAGCGCCACAACAACAAGCTCTAATAGCTCATCAAATGGGTATACCATTGATCGCAACAATTCTAACGGATCATCATCCGGTAGCACTGGAAGCACCACAAACTCAAGCCTTCCAAGCGATGCTCAACACTGTACCTTTTCTAGTGATGGTGAATATAACTATAGCAATCAAAGCTCTCATATTACTTCATATAATGTTTGTAAATCATCCACCGATAGCAATACTTTTTACGTACAAATTAAAGACCCTAATTCAAATTCTCAAGGTTATTCTTCAGTAAATATATGCCTCATCCCAATGACAACAAGTAGCGGAAACTCCATTCACGTTGGAAATCCGCAATGTGGAATATTCACTGATTCTAAAACAATTAGAAAAATTACGTTTGTTAAATCTAGTGCATACTCAAGCGCAACCATAAATTCAATTATGATGTTTAAAGATTTAAAATATTATTACCCAGGCTTTGGAGTTTCTTACCAAATAGGTACTCTACAGGCATATTCAACTTGTATGAGTTATCTAAATCTCTATGGTAATAGCTACTACTGTAATGCTTTTAAAAGCGCTGGTTATTACACCATGTTCACACAATAACATCAGTCAATGCCCGACGTTAATTACTAATATGACCTGATAAGAGTTTTCCTTGCTTAAATTCGCGGTAAACCTCAGCACTGCGAGTTGGAAAAGAAATAACTGGAAAAATAGTCATTTGACTATTTTTTAAATCTTCAACTTCATCAATACCAAGATTTTCAAGTTCAATATTTTTTAAAGAAATTGAATCTGCTTTTAAACAAACTACGATATAAAAAATACTTGTGTTTATGTCGTTAAAAGATTTTATATAGGTAACGATAGAATCCCCATACTTATCTTTTGCCTCATATATTTCATCAGCTTCATTTAGGGTCTCTTCACTAAATTTATCGTAATCAATATAGCTCTCAAGTGGAATATCTGCTTCAGTATGGAGACTTAGAATAGTAGCAAGTATCTCTGATTTTTTTCGCTCAATTATTTCACCTAGTCCATGCAATATCTTATTTTCTGCAATTTTAATTTTTCCTATACGAAACTCATTAACTAGTCGAACATCTGTAGTTTTTACCGTATTAAAAATATAGGATGGTTCATTTTTAAAAGATGTACAAAGCACTATCAAGTAGGCTTTATTAAAATATTTAATATAACTGTATAATTCTTCCCCTAATTCATTTTTTAAACACCATACCTCATCAGGCAAATCGATTAATCGTTTTAAGACCTCTTCTTCACTTACGCCAAAGATTACAGTCTCATCCACCAATGCAAGCTTCTTTCTTAGCTCTACTTCATTATTTTCAAAATACAACAGCAGTGGTTTGTAAAAATCCTCGATACATTTTTCGCTACAAAATGATTTGGATGAATTTTCTTCAACAAATAACAAATGTTCAAGCGATGAATGGATTGAGCGACAACTGCAACAACTATAAATAACGGTATTTAAATTTAATAATTTATCCATAAAAATTAAAAACTTAGTCCCAAACCTGCAATCAAACTGGTTCCCGTTGGTGCAAAAGAATTAATTTTTAATCTCGATGTATCAATGTCTCTAGCTGGTCTTTGAACAAGAAAGTCTGCTCCCATGGTAAAATTAACAAACTGAGCAAGCTTTAGTATTAAACGAGGAGCAAGCGTGGAATATTGGACTTTTGAACCTAAACCAAGATCCCCACTTCCTTTTCCGATATTAGTGGTCACAAAATCTGTGGAAAACTGGATATCATTTGAAACCATCCAACCAAAAGTGGCCTTAATTCGCTGAATATTCCCCAGATCATAGTCGTCATTATTTTTTGATTTCCCCGTTGTGCGAAGCTCATATCCAAGACCTAAGGCCATATCAAAAAATCTCTTGCTTAGCTCTACTCCATAAATTTGGTCGGTTCTAGAACTTGCAAGAGATGAGCTTGAACTTAACTCAGAGCCTGCATAAATATCCATCGCTGACAAATCTTGACTTGAACCAACTTTTAAAAAGTTAAAACCTAAAATCAATTCAGGGTTTCCTTTGTGAGTTGTGTTTAGCGACGAATCGACAAAACCACTGGCCCCCCCCTGCCAATAACTTCCCTTGAACCAAACATCAATTGGAGTTTCGATCTCTACAGATACTATTGTCTTATTAAACTTTGCTTGATCTGAAAAAGATTGGTGGTGAAATTCCGAAGATAAACCAAGGGACAAACCATTGTTCAAAGAATTAGAAGCATTCATCGCTGCTCTTTTTTCCACTTTATTAGGTTTTTTAAGCTGAGTTTCACTTTGACTTACGGGTACAGTTTCGCTGTAATCAACGAGTCCATATACTAACGAAGGCATAAACAAAAAGAGTAAAGCTAAAATTTTTAAACTAATAAATTTCATACCAATTTCCTGTGGTAAAAAAGTTTCTCCTCAATAATCATAATCAATTTTAACTAAATACCAAACTGAAAAAAGTTACCCACTAAACTACTCAAGCAATATTTTTTCTTCGTATTTTATATAAGCACTTATAAATACAGTAGTTGATAAAAATTACCTGTCTGTATGAAATTGGGTACTAAGTTTAGCATTAATTATGATCTCAATGAAAAAAACTATTCAGGAGTTATTGTTTTGGAAATGACTTATCGATCGAACGAATCATTAGAGGCGCTAATTGAAATGGGAATAAAGGGTTTTTACCCTCTCTTCCATGATTCCTGGCTTAAAAACGATGATTTTCAAGAGAAGAAGTTTATACGCTTAACTGGTATTGAAAGAGCAAGGGCCAAAAAACTTTTTCAAATGGTAACAAAACACAGAAGTATTGAGCATAAAAAAACTATGGTATTTTCTCTAAAAGAAGAAGATCGCATTATATTTATGAAAGCTTTTCTAAAACTAGTTGAAGGTAAAATTCTTGACCAAAAACCAGAAATCCATTGAAGTTTTAACTAACATTAAAATTTCCTCATTAAAAATTATCATACTTTTTTTATCGGTCATGCCTTTTTCTCATGCTGAATACCGCGTTTACCAATATTGGGTAAAAAGCAAAAGCCATGATAAAGCATCCTTAATCACATCGACTCTAAATCCCAAAGCCTATATTGCCTATTATGGCAATGAACGAGAAATTTCATTAAACTTAGTAAGAAGTTGGTTGTGCTACGGAGACACTGGAGGGCACAAACGGCCTTGTCGCTTTGAGGAAACAATCGAAGAAGTGCCCGCCAGTACAGAAACGAGCAAGGATAAAAACTCTAATGAAATTAAATAATGATGTTTCTCAATCAAAAGAATACTTAACAAAACTCAATACGAGCTTAAAAGATCGAATCATTGTAAAAGAAAAAGAAATTGAAAACATCAATGCTTTATACGATAAAAAACTTGAAAACCAAAAAGAAATTAACGAAGATCAATACCTATCTACACTTGATCAACATCAGCAAAAAATTCAAGCTGTCGCCCAAGACTATGAAGATAAACTACTTGAGTACAAATCAAACTTAGAAAAAACAAAAAATAAACTTTCAGAAGAAGAAGCTAGTTTAAAGAATTCAAATATTATTTCAATTCACAATGAAAAAGTTAACCACGAGGATCGCTTCAACGATCTCTATAGAAGCTTTGATGAAAACCAAAACCAATTGCAATTTACTAGTAATAATAAAATTAAAACACTCAGCGATCAAAGTAAAAATGAAATTAATAGATTAAAATCAAAATCAGAATATGATGTTTCTAAATTAGAACATGCTGCAAATCTTGATTACTCAAAAAAGCAAAATGAATTTGAACTGCAAACTGACGGCCTTTTAAAAGATCAGGCCCACCAATTAAAAGACCAGGAAGAACAATTTCGCACATCTTTTCAAAAACAAAATCAGGAACAACAACGCTTACAAGATGAAAAAAGTAGAATTTATTCAGACAGACTTTTGTACCTCGACAAGTTCCACCAAGGATTAATGACTCAAAAAGAAAACGATTTTAAACTTAAATACCAAAATATAGTAAAAGAACACGAAGAAATTCTTGGTAATATACAAAAAAAATTTAATGAAGAGGTTCGAGTTCTACAAAATTCTACAGCTGAAGAAAAAAGCAATATTACCAACAAATCAAGTGATGATTTTTACCGTATAAAAACTTTAAATCCACGAATTTCAGATTTAGGACAATTTGTCTTACTTGAGATGCCAGTAGCGCCTCACGAATGGGAAAATGTACATCTTTCAGTACAAGGAAGAAACCTAAAGCTGACCTTAGGAAGAAAATTTAGCGATGAAGCCACAGATGATTTAGGTAATCGGAACAAGTCTTCACGCAGTGAACTTTTTAGCCGTGAATTTACCGTTAACGATTTGCTCAACTCCAAAAATTTAACTCAAAAATACGAAGATGGACTAGTTAAGTTCAAAATAGCAAAGCTTTAAATTTTAACACCTCTAACTATTCTTTTTCCTCTTCATCATATGCCCCCCTTGATGGTTTTGAGTCAATTTGATGAAAATGTACTTTTTCAACCTGAACAATATCTTTTAGTTCATCGGCCATACTGCGCATTTTTTTCGGATGAGTAAAAACATAAAAATCTAAATGTCGTCGATTTAAGGCCTTATCGACAATTTCTTCATGTAACTCATCTATACGGTCACTTGTATTAAAAACAATTTCTTTTACAAAATTCTTAATATCTCCATGACATAGTATTTCCACATGAAAATACTTAAAATTCTTAGTGGCCTCAATTCCTTGATAAATTGGTCCTAGTAAGCGCAAGACAGATAATATCGTAAATGTGAAAATTGTAGCAATTACTGGATAACCAAACCCTATAGTTACACCAATGGCCGCCACTACCCAAATTGTTGCAGCAGTGGTCAAACCAACAACATTGCCTTTATCGCGAAAAATTGCCCCTGCTCCCAAGAAACCTATTCCAGATACAATTTGGGCGGAGATTCTAGTGGGGTCAATGCCATTCCCAAATTCTTTCTGCATAACCATTGAGATTGCTGTGTATAACGTGGCCCCAATACAAATCAAAACATTGGTCTTAATGCCGGCATTTTTCATTTTTTGTTCGCGGTCATAACCTACTAATCCACCAAGGATTAATCCCGTGACAATTTGAATTCCCAACCCAAAATACATATCAACTTCGCCCAGGTGCTCGATCCTAATAGTTTGCATGAAAAAAAAATCCTTTTTTAAGTGTCTTTGGATTAAAATTGAATCACTATTAATTATGACTTCTTTTGAGTCATTGGGTCAATAAGTAATATGAAAAGGCCTCACCTCGTACATTTTTTAGCTATAATTACAGATGATGCTTTATCAATAAAAGCAAGTGTAACTATGCGTGAAAATACTATTGCC
>CAYWBR010000016.1:40889-44333 GCA_964456675.1 uncultured Bacteriovorax sp.
AGCACTGAGGCTTTTAAATGCCTACCAGTTCAGTTTAAAGATAATTGGGCTTTCTAGAAATCACGACGAAGTTTACAAGAAAACATTTGAATCTGATTCATTTGGCAATTTCTATTTTAAAATTCCTCTAACACCAGAAAGAGAAGAAATTGAAATCTTACAACTTTATGAAGTTAGAAAACGTCCAGGTCTCGAACAACACTTAGGAACATATATACCTCTTAAAATAAAAGGGGCAAAAAAAATTGTCATCTGCGACTTTGATAAAACCTTAGTTGATACAAAGTACTCTACCACAAAAGAAGTTTACTACTCCCTAACCCGCCCAATTGAACATTTCCCTACAGTTCAAAGCTCCGTACACATACTTCATAATTATATAAAAAGTGGTTTTCATCCATTTATTTTGTCAGCTTCGCCACACTTTTACGAAGATGCTATGCGAGACTGGCTCTATAAAAATAATATTTTTACCGCGGGTTTATTTCTGAAAGACTATAGACATTTTTTTAGCTTTCTTGAAGGCGAACTTCTGGCAAAAGATCTAAAAATTCAAGGTCTCTACAAATTAAATCAACTTCTAGATATTCTTCTTATGACAGGAATTCCAGATGAATTAGTTTTAATGGGTGATAACTTTGAGTCTGATCCATCAATATATTTAACACTACAACAAATGTTGGTTGAAAATAACGACCCATGGGTTACATGGAATAGTATTAAAGAAAAAGATATTTTTCAGTTAAAAAAGAATCAAAACAGTAAATTTTTAAACAAGATTTACCAATTAGATAACATCCTAACGAGAAAACGAAAGTCAGAAAATTTTTCATCAATTCAGCTCAAAATATATATTCGTAAACGCTTTAAAGACGATGAAGTCATTATCTCAAGTGATCTCAACAAATTTTCTCATACGATTAAACTCTATGACGGGCTTTATAGAGAACAATTTGAAAAAATGTTGAGAGAAAAAAATTCAGAGTTAAAAGATAAAACTTCTGACTAAGAAACAAGTAGTGACGGTGCCAGTGTTATAATAAAGCCTACACTTAAATATAACCCCGTTCGATGAAAGCGTACTAACATATCGCTTGATTTAAAAAGTGCTTTTGATACAGGCATTTCTTCAAATTTAAAGCGAATTATTTCTAAATAAATACGTAATCCTGCTAAAGTCAGAAGAAAGATTTGTAGTGTTGTATTGCTTGGATCGTTAATTGCTTCTAAAATAGACATAGACTCTCCAATTTTTTAGCGATTAAGGGATTTTGTTATCATGAAAAAAGGCAACAGTGGCATCAGTGAAACCAATGTTTTCTCTTCCATTCATCTTCTCGGCGATGCAGAAGAAAATTTTTATCAACTTGGCCTAAAAGATTGTGAACTAGGTAAAAAACTCCACAACGATACGCTGTCTCTAATCAAAACCAATTCTAAAAACGTAGATAAACTAATAAAAATAGGAGCTAAAGAATTTTTGGCCCGAACCATTTTTAAAAACCCAAATCATTATCCTCTTTTAAAAGCCTATGCTGAAGGATTGAAAATTAATTTTCACGATCTTGCTTTAATAATGATGGTTCCGGAATTAATGAGTACCCTTCCGCTTTGGAGTAATGAAAGTATTAAAAAATTAGGTGCATCTTTTGCGCCTAAACTTATGGGCTGCTCTAGTTTGTTTTTTCGCGATAGCAATAGCGAAATGAATCACTATAGAATTTTAGATTTTCCACTAAAAGGTACATACGATACACAAGAAAGAGGTATTCTGTATGAAATCAAAAACTGGCCTAAAATTTACTCTATTAACAGTGTTGGGATTCCCTACCCTTCAATAACATTATTGACAGATAATGGTGTAAGCATTGCTCTTCACCAAAAATTTTCAAAAGTAATGAACCCCAAAGGAATGCCTATATTTGAATATGTGCTTGAGTTTGCGCGAAATGTGAAAAATAAAAATGAAGCACTAGAATTTGCCAAAGCTCACCAAACTTTTACAACCTGGTGCCTAAATGTTGGGTTTCATAACGGGGAAGTTCTCAGCATTGACGTTGCTGGCGACCAAGTAAATTACTTATCTTCATGCATAGATGATCCCCACACCCCATTTATTTACTTTAATAATGAACTCTTAAACGCCGACATCTCCAAAGATGATCTACTGCCGTACGGACTAGGAACTTACAATCAAATGCGTAAAGAGGCGGCATTTTTTAAAATCGAGATGCTCAAAGAATTAAATAAAACAAATGAGCTTAACTCGCTAACAGCAACCGCAATTCTCTCAAGCCCCATCCATAATTTCTATAAAAAACTACCAAGCACTAAAGATTGGAAAATGGATATTATTACTCCTTCAAGCTTACAGGTTTTAAATATCAACTTATCTAAGGAGTCAATTTATTCCATAGCAGGCCTAGCACCTAAAATTTATCGGAAAAATATTTTTTGCATTTCTAATATTTTTAAAAATCCAACGAATATTTTTACTCCAGTGAAATCCAATAAATTGAAAAACGAAGACCATGAATATAACCAGGCCCTAGAAGAAATCATCACGGCACAAAGGGCCTTAGACAATTACGAATATGGCAACTGCTACCATCACCTACAAATGGCCTGTGACTATATGAGCGAAAGTCAAATTCCGAAGGCCCGGCATATTATTCAATTTTTCTTTATTGTTCTTCAGATTTTAAATGAAGAACACCCAAAAATTAGAAAATA
This sequence comes from uncultured Bacteriovorax sp., assembly GCA_964456675.1. Taxonomy (GTDB): domain Bacteria; phylum Bdellovibrionota; class Bacteriovoracia; order Bacteriovoracales; family Bacteriovoracaceae; genus Bacteriovorax. The sequence goes on from CAYWBR010000016.1 coordinate 43,623, forward strand.
TTTAAGGGATGAGCTACATGCTTTAAAAAATAAACTACCAACCTATTTTGAAGACCACCGATTACTTTTTATTGCAAGAATCAACCGCTTACTTGGCGAAGTAATTGATTTAGAAGAGGATCAAATTACCAATATTGGTCTAAAAAATGTGTACACAATCGAAATGAAAATTCCAAAAGCTCTGTACTTTCGTAGCTTAAAACAAATGACAGTAATTAGACTTGATATAATGGATATTATCTATCTCTATACATCGTTATAGTCTTTAAAAATCCAAATATAATTATTTTTTAATAATGAGCTTGGATAATTCCCTAAGCTCTAGGCGAATAGCTTCTAAATCTAAACGCTGTTTTCTAATAAGATCGACTTGTTTGGAATTTTCTTCTTTTAATAAATTTATCTCGTTCACAAGACCAAGAATCAAATCCGGTTGGTTTTTAATATTAGTTACACTTGTAGCTTCGTTTTTTGTTAATGTTTTATCAGAAACATTATTTGAAACTACTGTTTTTTTTAATTCATCAACGATGGTCTTTGTCTCGGAAATAGATTTAGCTAAGTTCTCCGTTTGTTTTTTTAAATCTTCTAGATTTTTTAATTTTGCATCATGGTTTTGTAAGTTCGAGTTGATCTGGGCCAATAATACATCATACTCTGCCAAAATTTTTTCTGAACGCTGTAGCCTCTCATATCTATTAAGGCCATTAG
>CAYWBR010000017.1:0-13792 GCA_964456675.1 uncultured Bacteriovorax sp.
GATGAAACCAAAGTATATAGAGGTTCTAGGAGAATTTACACCAAGAGGCGGCATCGCTATCTTTCCCTATGCTTCAATGAGTAACAACGAAAAAAATTTTATCGCCTTAAAAGAAAATAGAATGCTAAATTATGCTCCTGGAAAATATTCCATGGAACTCTCAAAACTTTATTAGGAAATTTATATGGGTATTGGTTTAACTGAAGGCTTATTAATTGCTGCTATTATCATTTTACTTTTTGGATCTAAAAAATTGCCAGAGCTTGGAAAAGGCATGGGAGAGGCGATCAAAAATTTTAAAGTTGGAATGCGCGATGGCCTTGATAAAAAAGATAATGATAAAGACAGCACTGACAATGATAATAATAAAAACGCTTAAGAATTCTTAAGCGTTTTTTTCAACGATTTTAAGCACTATAGGGTCATTTCTTGAAATTTGATCTTTGAGTTCATAACAGTCTCTTACTAGTTTTTCATAGCTAACATTTATTCCTTTTTCGGCCAATAAAAAACTAGCATATCTAACGGCCCGATCTATTAGTTTAAAATTACTCGGACGAACCCACGTCATAAGGTTTCCTTCGTAACGGCCAAGTCTTCCCATAATGATTGTTGAATGTGCATTTAAAATCATTTTTAGCATTAAATGTTGCGATAAAAAATCTAAACTGGACAAATCTATATTTCTATCAATTCCTTTGAAACTTAAATTTAATTGATCGTTTCCAGTAATTGAAAAAATAGTATCGGGTTTAGATAAATATTTTTTTCGCAAATCATACAACTCTTTGTGAAATTGAAATCCTTCAATTCTTTTTGGGCCAGTAAGCGCAGTTACTTCAGGCCAGACAAATGTTCGAGGTTTTCTTTTAAGCAATGACACCCATGCTTCTGATGCTGATTTCTCTTCATTCATATATAAGTAAACAAGGCTCGGCGACTTATTTTCATCATGTTGATTTTCAAACGAATAAAGAGAAAAAGTTGGGGATCTTTCAGTCGTGTCGGTAAGAATTGAGATGGCCCAACGAGAAATTGTATCATACAAAATTGTCCCACCATTTTTATAATGATCTGCTTCTGCAATGGTAAGCTCTTTTATTTGAGCGTAATCAAAACCATGTTGGTAGTTTTTTAATTTTTCAATATTCTTTAATAATTCTTCATTTGATTTATCCGAATAAAATAATGCAAATCCAACAAAGGCCATCAGTACGGTTGAGGCTTGAAGTCTCGTTGAGCCAGTTAGTGCCATTGGTCCGACGGTTAAGTTTATCTTCAAAATATTAGAATCGTTAATAATATTTTTTGATCTAGTGGCAACGGAAGATAGTACATCATCTGGATTACAATAAATAAAATAAGGTTTTCTTTTACTTATCTGACTGGCACAAATTGTAGCTCCAATTACCCACGGTGTTTCTCCACCTTCCGTAGTTGCTATTAATAAATCATTGTCTTTAAAATTATTTTCTCGTAATTGCCTGGCACCAAATTCGGGAAAGTCTTCAAATTTTTCTATGGAGTGAATTAAGGCCACATCCCCTCCGGCCATAAATGAAATCACCCTCTCTTGTAGATTTAAATCCTTTGCTTTCTCCATTCTCCATAGAGTTTCTATCGCCAACGACAATCTGCCTGTTGCGCCACAACCACACAAAAAAATTCTTCCATTATTTTTTAAAGTATCTACGATACTTAATTTTAATTGGGCCAAATCTTCTGACTTGCTCAATAGAACTTTAAGCATGTCTGAATCAACACTTTTAAATGCTTCAAAAGCACTCTCTATTTGATTTTTAGACCAGCTTGATAATTTTTTTGTTTTACTATTAGGCGACTCTGTTGGAAGACTTCCTAATTTAAATTCATGGGCGATAGCTAAAAATGCATCGGCATCTTCTTTTAGTTGAGAAGAAGCCTCCGAAGGAGAAGAACTCACAAAAACATCCTTGTAAAATTGCGAATTAAAACAAATCTTTCTTAATCATATCTAGGATATCAGTTACCTCAAAGGGTTTTTGAAAAAAGCGCAGACAATTTAATTTCTGATATGGAGAACTATCGAGATCAGGATTCCCCGAAGCTAAATAAAATCTAGTATTATTGTTCAATTTACTGTGTCTGATGGATTTCAACACCTCTAATCCATTTATTTCCTGCATGGCCTCGTCACAAACAACTAGGTCTACTTGGTATTCTTTTAAGAATTCTAAAGCGAGCATGGGATTTGAATAAAAGTAAAACTTCAAGTCCTCTGTATCTTCTAGAATTAGCTGATAGAGCTCAATTATATCCTTTTCGTCATCGACAAAAACAATTTTCTTCACGCCACTACCTTGGTTGATTGCTTCAAGCTATCTTGAACCTTAATTGAGATTGAGTTGAACTTTTCTGTCATTTTAACAGGTTAAAAAAGAAAAGGAAGGTTACCCTTCCTTTATTTTGACCATTTTTATTGGCATTCACCTAAAGATAAACTTAAATTAAGCAACTATTCAATAATCTCTAAAACAGAGCGTTTTTTAAGTTTTGTAGATGCTGCATTTAAAATTGTTCGTAAAGCCCTAGCAGTTCTTCCCTGCTTACCAATTACTTTACCCAAATCCGTCTTATCGACTTTAAGCTCAATAACTGTTGTCTGTTCACCGACGATTTCGTTTACTTCAACTTTTTCCGGAAGATCAACGAGCGCTTTACTAACGTAGTTCATTAAATCTTTTAATTCGCTCATAACAACAAAACCTTCAACAATAAGATTTAAATCTTAATTTAAAAAATTAGAAAGAAATTTTTTCTCTCTTAAGAAGAGTTCTAACAGTGTCAGACAGTGTAGCTCCACCGTTAACTAATTCTTTAATTCTATCTGATTTTAAATTGAATAATACTTTTGAAGCTCTTGGGTCATAACACCCTAGCTTTTCAATAAATCCACCATCACGAGATCTTTTTGAGTCTGTTAAAACAAGGGTAAATGAAGGATCGTTTCTTCTTCCACCACGTGACATTCTGATTGTTAGCATCTGATTCTCCTACTTTTTTATACTTGTCACAGTAACTTTAAAATACAAATTAAAAAATCAATTAAACTTAATAAGTTATCGCCCTTAAATTGTCAACAAGAAGCAATAAATCACAACGGAAAAGTTAAAAATAACCCTTTCCCCATGGCCCTTTGGTACCTTTTTTCTTCTTAGCATCTGCATCAAAAGGATTTTCAAAGGAATCGCTGGCATTTTGCCTAAAGCCTTTCTTGGCCCCCATGCCTGGCATTCCCGGCATCCCTGGCATTCCCGGAAAACCACCTTTCATCATTGATGAGAGCCCTCCCATCATTTGCTCCATCTGCTTAAATTTGCCTAAAAAATCTCTCACTGAATCTTCAGTTGTTCCCGATCCCTTAGCAATTCTTTTTATGCGCGATTCCTTAACTATTTTATAATCATCACGCTCTTGCTGAGTCATTGACGAAATAATAATTTTCATTTTTTTCATTTCATTTTCTGCCGGAGACAAATCCCCCACTTGCCGAAGAACCCCTCCCATACCTGGAATCATTTTAAGAATGCTCGCCATACTTCCAAGGTTACTCATCATATCCATTTGTTTTAAAAAATCATCTACCGTGAACTTTCCTTTTTCGAAGTTCTTCATCATTTTTTCAGCTTGAGATTCATCTATATTGGCTTGAGCTTTTTCAACTAGAGACAATACATCTCCCATATCTAAAATTCGACCTGCAAGGCGATCGGGATGAAAAAGCTCTAAGTCTTTCATCTTCTCACCTGTAGAAATATAACGAATAGGAACACCTGTTACATGCTTAATTGAAAGGGCCGCTCCCCCTTTTGCGTCTGAATCCATCTTAGAGAGAACAATTCCAGTAAGGCCTACAGCTTCGTGGAATGTTTTTGCAACGTCAACGGCCGCTTGTCCGGTCATAGCATCTGCAACCATCATCACTTCTGGTTTGAATTTTTCCATGGTTTGTTTAACCATTTTTAATTCATCCATAAGCTCATTATCAACATGTAAACGCCCTGCTGTATCGATGATGACAATAGACTTATGTAGCTTTTGTGCTTCTTCATAACCCATGAGTGCAATTTCATGGGGCTTTAATTTTAAATCAGAATCAAAATAATCAACTCCAATTTGTTTAGCGAGTGTTATTAACTGGTCTTTGGCAGCTGGACGAAAAGTATCAGCGGGGACCAGTAAAACATCTTTCTTCTTATTTTTAGTTAAATGGTGGGCAAGTTTACCAGAAAAAGTTGTCTTTCCCTGTCCATTCAATCCCACTACTAAAATAGGCACAATTCCTGGACGGTTAAGATCAATTTCTTCATTTTTTTCGCCCATTACTCTGGCCAACTCATCATGCATAATTTTAATGAATTGTTCACCAGGGTTGATGCCTTTTAAAACTTTTTCTCCCAGAGCTTCTTCTTTTACTTTTGCAGTAAATTCTTTTACAACTTTAAAGTTAACGTCAGCTTCAAGTAGTGCCGTGCGTACATCTTTAAGGGTCGCTTCAATATTTTCTTCTGTTATTTTATTTTTTCCCTGCAGGGCTTTAAACGCATTTGCGAATTTATCACTTAAAGTATCAAACATATTTTTTTCCTTATCTCACACAATTTAATTTTTTAAAATTCCCAATTCTTCCAAAGCTTTTAAAATATCACCGGGCTTAGTTACTATACGCATATCTGGATATTGCAATTGAACCTTTTCCCAATCTTTACCGTAGGAGGGGTCAATCCAGCAAGCCGCAATAAATGGAATTTTTAGTGCACTGGCCCCACTAAAATCACCGACTCCATCGCCCACATGGCAGACTTTATCATATTCATACCCAAATAATAGATCCCTTAAGCCCTCTGGGTGTGGTTTTGGGTTATGTCCATCATCAGATCCTCTGAGATCTCTGAAATAATTATAAATTGCCAATTCTTTTGTTATGCGAACAAGAGATGCCCGTGGCCGAAGCGACCAGAGGTAAAGATCTACCTGCCTAGAAGATAAATCCGTCAATAATTTTTCTATACCAGGAAAAAGCACAGGCACTCCTCTGGTGTCAACTAAAGTGCCGTCGTGGTCAAAAACGATGGCCGTAGAATGGTTTTTATAGATATTTTCGCTTTTATCCATGAAAAAATTCCTCAAAAAATTGACCACGAGTCAAAAAGCCGTTAAATGTGGGCGAATGAAAATTACAAATAATTCTGGCCCATTTAGCACAATTCTCCAACAAAAAATTGACCGCTTAAAAGAGCGCAGAAAAGCAATCGATTTGGGTTCCATACAATTTTCATCTGCGCTTTTGTTAGCACCGATGTCTTCAATATGTACTGCTCCTTTTAGATTATTGATGGAAGATCTAGGTGCCGGAGGTACGGTCTCAGAACTAATTTCATGTCATGGTATAAACTATAAAAATATCCGCACCCGGCAAATGCTTAAACTTGATCCAAGAGAAAAACACGTAGGTCTTCAATTATTTGGCGAAGGGAGCAAGGCCATGGCAGAAGCTGCCAAGGTGGTAGAAGAATATGGCCCTAAATTTATTGACATTAACATGGGGTGCCCGGTTAAAAAAGTTGTGGGCACTGGAGCTGGATCATCGCTTTTAAAAGACCCTACCATTTTACCTGAATTTTTTAGCTCTATTAAAAAATCGATTACACTTCCTCTTACTATAAAAATTCGCGTGGGGTGGGATGACGATTCTATAAATGCCAAAGAAATTATTCATATCGCAAAAGAAGAAGGAATCGAATTTGTTGCTGTACACGGAAGAACACGGGCACAGCAGTACACAGGAAACGCTCGTTGGGATTTATTAGAGTCGCTGGCCCTTAATTCTTCCCTGCCATTTATCGGCAATGGTGATTTGCATACAACAGATCAAGTTCGAAAAAAAATGCTCAATACAAATTGTGATGCTTTGATGCTTGGACGCGGTCCCTTGCGCGATCCTTTTTTATTTCTGACTCCCTACGTACAAGAAAATGAGACCGATTTATTTTTTTCGGCAGAAGATCACTTTGAAGTGATTAAAGTGTTACTTGAATACACACGAGCGCATGCTACCAATGACAGAATATTAACCGTCTCAATACGCAAACACATCATGTGGATTGCTGCTGGCTTTAGTAATTGCGGCCAATTCAGAGAGACTCTTTTCAAAACACCTGACATTACTGAGACCCTAAAAATTACTGAAGAATTTTTTTTGAATCAGCGAAATCAAAATAAACGGATCAATGACCACGACACTTTTATGACCTCTGGACATGGTTAGTAAATTTGCCAAATTTTTGTGGCATCACGAGTAATGTAAATAATCACCAATTTGAGATTCAAAGTACTAAAATAACTGCAGTTTTGACTAATATCCAACTCTAGATCTCAATTATTCGCAGCAATTAGCCGATAATTCTAATGGGATAATTAACTTGTAATTTTTATACCCCATCAGAGATCCATATGAATAAAAAAAAGCATTTTTTAATATTGCTCATCCTTGCTGTAAATATTAACTCAATTCATACGAGGGCCGAGGGCAATATAAAACTCGACGAACTCTATTGCATGGATGATAAAGCTTATAAGTCCGTACTAGGATCCATAAATCAGGAAATTGATAAAATCACCAATCAACATGAATTAGTAAAAAGCGTTGATTCAATGATTAAATTTTCACAAGAATCTAGACCATTAGTAAACTTTCTAGGAAAAAATGGTGATAAATTAAAAAGCTTACAAGATGCACACCAATCAAATAGCACAACTGATTTTTCCTATTTAAAAGAGTATTATTCAAAACAAAAAACCAGCTTGAATGCTGACCGCTTCATGCATCTTATGGAATCTAATCGCCTAGCAAGAATCCAAAGTGATTTCCACCTCATCTCTCTCGGTATACTTTCAAAATCAACTAAGCAAGAATTTAAAAATCAAGAGGAAAAAAACAAATTCATTTCAGATGAATTAGAAAAATATTCAGCGAAATACAGTCGTGAAGAAACTGGCTTTAAATTTCCGCCAAACTTCCTAGAAAGTGTAAAGGTAAAACTTCAAGACGCCATAAACAAACCAGTAAAAAACATTCATGCAAGTATTCCTAAAATTAATGAGCAAGACACTGGTTTTGAAGATTTTGTAGACGCCTACACCGATACAACAACTGATCCTGGAGAAGACACCTGTAAAATAATCGCTCTCCAAGAAGCTCGGCCCGATTTAACAGATGAGGATGTATTAACTGATGCAAAGAATTGCGCGGATAGAATTGAATTACAAGACAAATATTTTGCTAGTATCGTAAGAACTGATAAATCAGTTCTTACACTAGATTCTAAAAGTCCAGAGAAGGTTTATTTCCGATCATTTACAAACGATAGCTTAATTACAAGAAGCGAAAACATTAAACCTTCTATTGAAAGAAAAAGGGTTTCAGAAGACGATAAAAAAGACTTAAAAAATAAAATATACTCAACGCTCACTGACTATAATAAGCTCATGCGAGAAAATTGGGACAACGAAAAACAAATCGGGTTACACGATAAAATCCAGCAAAGCTATAACACTATTTCGTTTGCCAACAACGGGACTTCACTTTTTAATAAATCTCAACCATACGATTGTGCAGAAATTTCAGAGGAAACGGAGTCATCTAAACTAAAAGATTGCCTGGCCCAAATCCAAGAAATAAATCGATATGACGCTAAAACAAACTCATACCCTTTAATAAACCGACTAATGAAAATGGATCCTACCAACTTAGAGAGTGAACAGAAAACAGCGATTACTGATTTGATGAAAAACGGTTTTCCCAGTGAAAAACTTGTGGCTTACTTAAACTTATTGAATTTTGCAAAAAATAAATATTTATCTAACTCTGACAATGACCCAAAATGTGAAAAGACACAAGAACTAGCTAGCTGTGTTCAAAACCATGAAAAAAGTTTTCACACAGGTCTTAAAACTATTTTAAAGTTAGGTGACAAACTTCAATCAAATTATTCCACCGCAAATTCGCTTGCTGAAATCGACCAAGCTGCAATTAAAAGTTCCTGTGACTTAATTAACCCAACTGAAGGCGTAATCAAATTAATGTGCAATGGAATAAAAATCGATAATATAAAATCTCAATCCAGTGCCTATGCCAGGTACCAGCGAGGAGAAATTCCCTTCCATGATGGACAATCTTGGAAATGGAAAAAGAAAACCACAAATTTAGAACTTTTTACTGCAGGCACTCTGCATGGTATTCAACAAGGTTTTCCAACTTGGTTAAATTTAATGCAGACAAAAGGTGCTATTCGCTACGAGACTGATCGGGCCATTTATATGAAACAGTATAATTATATGCAAAATCAATATATGGAAAACTGGATGCAAAATTATTATTCAAATCCACAGACGTTTAACAATGGGTATTACAATATCTTTAATCTAAATGGCACATCTTATACCACTGGATATGGATTTTAATTATAACTGACACGTTTTGTTGGCATTATCTCAATATCCACTTTTCGAAGCCTCACCACTGCCCGAGAAAAATGCTCAAATTATTAGGTAGTTGTGATTTATTTAAAAAGTATTGAATTTGACCATATTCACACCACATTACTCAGGTAAAATATTCCTAGTAATTAGTTAGGAAAAAGATTTCTCTCTAAAATTTACGACTTAGTCGATAAGATCATGTGAAACATTATGAGTAAAAATATAGATATATCAATTATTCAAGAACTAAGAAATTCAACAGCAAAATTTGTTGTGAAGCTTTTTATATTTCTCAATTGCTTTGTGCTTTTAACTTCATGTGTTCCTGAAAAAAATACTACCAAGAAAAAAACATCTTCGAATACATCGACGAATACAGACACCACTAACACAACTCCTACATTTTCGGATTCACTTTATTGGTTTGGCACTGAAAAAGTTACTGGTACTATTACAATGAATAAAAACAGCGAAAATATCATATATCTTCGCGGTTCAAACGTTCATAATTTTTTAAATTCTACTTCACAGATTGGTACTGGATATAATTATTCAAAACAATTTTGCCTTGTTTTTGGCTTCACAAGTTCAAATTATAAACAGGTCAGAATCAAAGCTGTCCCTATTTCTGTAACAAATTATGAAACTAAAAAAATAGAACGATTATTTCGAATTGACGTTCCATCAAAAGATGAAAACACTGCATTTTGTGGCAATTCTCCAGGAGAAACAAATCTTACTTTATCTTTTTCTGCGGGAGTTAGCGACACTTGTGTAAGCCCATCGAGTACAAGCTGTAGAGGGACTGTCAGTTCTAATTCGATGGCGCTCTATTACAGTGGACCGAGTATCTCTACTGCTAGTAAAGTACAGACTCAGAGATTAGATATATCCAATATGAAAATTGCTGTGGACTTAAGCTCGAACTCTAGTAGTGACAGCTCCACCTGTAGTAATTCTAGCTGTTCGGCCAAGGGGTTTGACTGTTGTCTTGATGGCCAGTGCGTAAAAGATGGCGTTGAAAGACCAGGTTTATCTTCAACCGACGCTGACGTTATTCGTGCCCGTGCAGACTTTATTTCAAACCCATTAAGTTTTATTAATTATCCGCAAGTTTACTTTGTGTGTACTAATATTTCCCGAAATCCAATTCCAGGCACTGGAGACTCTGGTGGTTCAGCAACAGAAGCACAACTAAGGGTTCAAAATTTGCTTCCAAAGTGGAAGTGTATGAACCATTATGATTTAAATTTTGGTAATAGTAACCAGTATGATGAATGTAAACCAATCGCAAATGAAGCAAACTATACTAGTACAAAAAAAGAAGTTGCTAAGCTTTGCGGGTGTTCTGCCAGCGATGATTTAATTTTTGAATCATGCCCAAATTGGAAATTAAAACCAGTCTATAAATCAACAGTGGAAATTGATGCCAACATAGTCGACTTTGCTTGCTTGACCCCTGCTCCGGAGTCACCTGTCGGTCCCATCGTAAATCTAAATGTAAACGTACCGACTCGCTCAGCTCCTCACCGTTTGTACTACTTAAATCAAACTGGTTCAAAACCATTAACTCTTGCCTATGATACGAAAAAGCAAACGACTGCCGGCTTTGTTTACAACCAAGAGGGCGAAGCATTTAGCTATGTGGATGAGTTTACAAAAACTGGTCCGATCTCAGAGAGCTTTAATATGAATGCCATATTGGGCTCCATGAATGTGGACCTAACAAAAACCCAACCTGCAAAAATGATAAACGTGGAATTGGGAAGAACTTATATTCTCACTGCTACCAGTGGATATTTTACACCGTGTTCTCGTTGTGCCAAAGACTCATGGTTCGAATCATTCACGGCTTACCCATCTTCGCAAAAAGGTGTGGGGCTAGTTGCTAAAGGATACTCCACAAAACGCGATTCATTCATGGGTAACTCTTCTCTTGGAAACTATGAAGATACTATTTTTGGACGTGCTTGTTGGTTACCTGCAACCATGATTCCGTTCACTCATTTAAAAACAACTACCGCTGGGTCAACTGCCACGGACCCAACAACTCAAAGACAAAATCGTCTAAAAGCACAAGCTGCTCTCTACATAAACGGATATCAAAGAGATTGGTTTGGATTTAATAAAGGAGCACTCATTGGATCTTTTGATGGTGTCCAGTGGTTTGCAATCGGAACAGGTAGAAGACTTACTGCTACGTCAAATAAACTTTTTCTTGCTATGAATGCAAGTTTTCTAGATTTGGCCGACGCCACTGATACAGTTGTTAATATCATTCCCGATCTTGGTGGAAATACAGTTCCCACTTATGACTATGATCCCGAACTGGCTTTTAATGATCCTAAACAAAATTCAGCAGCGAGTTGTCAGCGCTACCATCAGTGTAATACTGATGCTGATTGTGTCACTCAATTAGGCTGGGAATATTCATGTGCAGATGTTGCTCAACTAAAAACCAAATGGCCTAACTTCAACGCTGATGCAGAGGAAATTGGGAATTCTGAGTCAGAAAATTATATTTTAAATCTCCTAACGGCAAACCAACCAGGCACAATTACAAAACGATGCGTCTATCGTGGAATGGGATCATTGTGTAAAAGAGATTTTAATTCTATTACTGATAGTTCATTAAAAAAATCCTTCACCTGTGCGCCGAATTTCACTTGTGTTTCACTTAACGCAAATAAATTTAACGAAGAGTTAGTACGATCTCCTAATGAACTCGATAATATTCTTTATGGCCGTGATACAAATATCCTTGGTCGACCTCTTGATTACGTAACCGCTAATAAATCCCTTCCAAGTGAAGTTATTAATGCCTTATCTGCAAATGGACAATTATCCGTAGGCTCCACAGACTTTGGTGTTTGCATGCCTGGAAAATCTATTGCCTCACACTCGCTATATAATCATCAATATACAGATGCCGCCAAAAGAACAGATTTTATCAACCAAATCGGAACTTGTAATTCCACCGCTCAAACTTCTTCTGCACTAAATAGAGCTCGCTACTATGCTTGCCCGCTATTTGGCGATGACATGAATTATGTATTAACCACAACAGGTGCAGAACTATCAACAAATTTAAATAGCATTATTTCGCAAAATGCTTGTGGTGGTGAATCTCGCAAATCAACTGGTGACAATGCTTTCAATGCCATTGAGTTATCTACATTAATTGTTAATAAAAATATTGTCTCTCCTGGTTTTGCTGCTGATGCATGCTTTAGAAGAGCTGGTTCAGTTTGCCACACGGATTTAGACTGTTCACCCAATAAACTCCACGCGGATGTGTTATCGTCTTTAGGCCTATCATTTTTTGGTAATACACGTGCCGAATATAAGTACTGGGAAGAGAGTTTAATCTGTGGACAGAGCACAGCTGTTCCAGCAGTTGGTGCTAGCGACTATCTAGATTACGATCTCACTCAAAACCGCTGTTGCCGTGAGATCGGTAAAGATTTTACCATGTACACCTCTGATGAGTCTGCAACTAAAGGTGTAATCATTCCAGATCTCGGTAGTGAAAACTACAATTTAAATACAGCTTTAATGTCATACGCTGATCCGAAGGCCAATTATCGCTATTCAAGGTATACTGTTTCACCAACGGCCCTATCAACAGCTACGGCAATCCCAAAAGTAAACAATACAGCACTACCAAATGACGACCAATGGAAAGTTATCAATGAAACAGGATCTAAAAACTGTTGTGGCGGCGGCTGGATCAGAAAATTTTCGGATGGTACTCATGATTGGTCTGTTCGAAATCGATTAAAAATTAATGCCGAAAATTTTTCATGCCTTAACTATCGATCAATTTTATCTGATCCAAAACTTGGAAATAGCTCTGATTCTCGCTATAGTGGAGCATCAAAATTAAATTTCTATTCTTATTCACGGGAATATGAATATTTTTGCCAATCCCCTCAAGCTTCAGATAGTACGGGGACAACCGGAGCTCTTGCTACTAAGGCCTTTGGTGCCAGTGCCTTTGGGTGTCTGCAGACTCCTTTTGCTGACTTAGATGACGGTTTTGATATCAAATTGCCATATTTGTATGCTCCTAGTAAGTTTAGTGACGAAGATCCATGGAGTAACAGCACACTCTCGGGCTATTCACCACTTCCATCGCTATCAACAAACCATGCACGAATAAATACAACTCCAAATCCTACATCATACGATGCCGGTGAATTACTTCAGCATATGAGTGCCGAAGCACCATATCAGCCCATTGCATTTCAAACAAATGAAAATGCAGAAATTCGCCAAAATTTTTTATACATGCTTAATACAACCGGATACAAAGACGTAGTCGCCGCAAGCTATCTACCTTTTTATATTCCATATAAAGGAACAACTGCCGACATTACCAAAGTTCATTTTATTACTAGCTACAGAAATTCCAACACCAGTTCAGAATTTGATCAAAAACGCAACGTAGAGATTACCGCAAGACAATTTAACAGTACTGACTGCGGAAATATCTACTCTGAAATTACTACTGGCACTTTTTCAATGACTACTTTCAAAACAAAAATTCAAGCATCCACCTTTCCTGAATTAGCTGATGGCAAATCTCCATTAAACGACGGTTACTATGCGGCATGGTGTATTTATCCAGAGCTAGTTACTGCTAGACCAATTTTCATTTTGGTTTCAACCCTAGACTACGACACAAATATATCAGTAGGTACTTTTTATGATTTTAACTACGCTGGCCACGCCATAGACTTCATCCCCCATGAAGGTGATGTTAACCGCATCCATGCCGGAAACCAAAATTACTATTTAACCAAATTAGGCCGGTTAGAATTATTAGGGATTCCGCAAATTACCTATGAACCACTTTACTGTACTAATACCCTATCCCAAACAAGTGACGCTTCTAAAGCACTTGTCCCAGGAATTTTTAAGGGCGTAAGTTCTAAAAATGACGTAGACACAAGTTCTATTTTTGCAACTGCTCCTTCAAGCTATAATATATACACTGAAACAAATCTTACTGATACATACGCCAATAACTCTCGTAAATTTACTTATCAAAATGGAATTGACCATAATGCCGTATTTTCAGGCCATGACTTTGCTTGCTGTACTCCTCTTGGAAAGACTGCCGATTCGGGAAATAAATGCTGTTCCGGCCATGCTAAGCAAGGAACAGATGGAAAACTTACTTGTATGATTCCACGAGGAACTAATTTAAATGTCTATTTCAATAAATTTGTATCAGGTGAAGGTGTAGGAGTTGACCTGCCACTCGGCG
>CAYWBR010000017.1:13892-42792 GCA_964456675.1 uncultured Bacteriovorax sp.
TATTTCAATAAATTTGTATCAGGTGAAGGTGTAGGAGTTGACCTGCCACTCGGCGGCTTAATCGCACAATCCGCAACACCAAGTGAAGAAGATTTTATTCCACAAACTGGTGAGCTAAAAATGCGAACTACTACCTACAATAAACTCATCGCCCTTGGTAATGAATACTGCGATGGTGAGCTCACAAAGGGTGGAGCATTTGGTTTTTTCACAGCAGAGCCATTTACAGGTGGATATAAAGGTGACACTAAATTTCCTCTGTCTATAGTAGACTCCGACGTTGACTATGAAGATGGTGACGAAACAGTTGGCAAGGGCGTGTTTGATCAAGGATTTCGCTGGAACCACCATATCTATTGTAAATAAAATTCTTATATTGAGACTAGATCAGTTTGCAAACCATTTGCAATTATGCTAGATAGTCTTATAATTATAGGTGAAAACAAATTCACATACCGGGATTTTTATTAATGTTAAAAATATTCCTTTTATTCAGCAGTCTATTGGCCTTTTCAAAAATTTTTGCTGCAGAAACTATTCTTTGCTCTCACCCGCAGGTATGTAATCTTTTAAGTATTATTTACCCCAGCGATAAATTACAGTCCTCTGTAGTTTTTGTTGGAGATCACCATCATTACGAACCCAATTCTAATGTTATTAAAAACTTTATTGAAGCGCCTATTCTTGTTACTGGGCCAAAGGCTTTGCATCCATGGCTAACACCCATATTAAAAAAGCGCTCTGAAAAACTTATTAATATTGATGCATCAATTGATATAAATTTTACAGAAACCTATCAAAGTAAAAGTCCAGAGGTATTGGCACATTTTTGGTTATATCCTGATATTGCTTGTGATTTTTTAGATCAATATCAAACTAAATTCAAAAAACATAAAATTCAATTTGAAAAACACACAACTGCTGATTGTTTAAAAAAATATAGCTCAAGTTGGGACGAGCTAATTAAGCTTTCTAAAAAAATATCAACTCCTATTGTTCTCACTCACGATGCGCTTATTCCCCTATTAAAAAAACTTAACCTGAAAGTATTTGCACTAAAAGGCTCTAATCACCATGAAGACATTTCTCCAAATGCCGTAAAGTCCCTCCATGGTGAAACAAAAAATACCGAAGTCATTTGGATCCAAGAGGAAGGCTTTGAGGTTCCCCCTGCTATAAAACGGCTTATTAAAAAAAATGATAAAGTTATTACCATTGATACCAATGGAAAAAAAGGTGATGATGTATCACAGGTTTTATCTGTTTTAAAAACAAAACTCAACCAGACTTTATAGAAATATAGTTAAAGAGTTATCAATGGAAAATAAAACTATTTTGGAAGTAGAAAACCTAAGTTTCTCCTATGGCAATGATCAAAACTTCGTCTTAAATGATATAAGTTTTAAATTAAAAAAAGGCGAAACACTGGGTATCTTAGGTCCTAACGGTGGTGGTAAATCTACATTGATGAAACTTATGGCAGGAATTATTGTTCCAAGCTCTGGCACTCTTAAATACAATATTGAAATAAATAATGACTTAAGTTTTCTTCCACAATCAAGTGATCTTAATACAACCTTTCCGATGACGGTTATTGATTTTTTAAAGTTAACTCCAAACACGACTCGTGAAAAATACGTCGAAGCACTTACCATGACCGGAATTGAGCATAAAAAAAAATACTTACTGCAAAATCTTTCAGGTGGTGAACTTCAACGAGTTCTCATCGCTAGATCAATTTTAGAAAAGCCGAAACTTTTATTATTAGACGAACCAACAAAAGGTCTTGATGGCCAAGGAATAGATCTATTATTGTGCGTTCTTAAAAATTTAAAAGAAAAAACAGGAACTGCAATTGTTCTAATTGATCATAACATCAACGAAGTGGTAAAATTTTGTGATAAAATTCTTTGCCTAAATAAAACTTTTCACTGGCACAACCACTCCGAACTTCTCACGAAGACAGTGCTCGAAGATATTTACCACTGTGAATTTGAACATTTAAAACTACATGAAAAAGATGCATCTAGCTCTGCTTCACTAGATTCAAATTCAATTCATAATCATCAATTTTGCCAACATGGTCCCGGACACGAACACCAGCAAACAAACGATCGTAAGTTTATTTTTAGACCGAAAACAAAAAATAAATCCAGTAATGAACCACGAGAATAATCATGCTAGATTTAATGAACTCACTTAACGATTTTTTTATTTATGAATTTTTAGCTTATGCCTTTATCGGCACAATGGCACTAGCACTAACCACTGCGCTTATTTCACCACTGATTATCGCCAGGAAAAATTCATTTATAGGCACGGCCGTTTCCCATTCAACACTTTTAGGCCTATCTTTAGGGCTTCTCTTTTTTGGTGCAGAAAAAGAAACCCATGTATTTCTTACCACGTTACTTGTCACTGGTATTTTAACTTCGATGCTAGCAAGACCAGATAAATCTAAATTGCCAGATGACTCAAAATTAGGACTTTTTTATACTTCAAGTATGGCACTTGGCATCCTAATTTATTCCATTGCAATACCCAATAAAAACGATCTAATTAATTTTTTATTCGGTAATATACTCTTATTAAGTAATCAAGACCTGTGGTTAATTTTCTCGATATTGGTTTTAACGATAATTTGTATTCTTATCCCATTGAAAAAATGGTTGTTGGTTACTATCGATCCCGTCGGCAGCAAAACTCGTGGAATAAATCCTGACCTCTTTCACGTACTCTTTTATTTACTTCTCACTTTTATTATTGTCGTAAGCATAAAATTAGCTGGAACTTTATTAATTGAAACTATGATTTTAGCACCAGGATTTTTTGCGCTAAGTTTTGCAAAAAATCTTAAACAAACTTTTATCATTTCAATCATCTTCGCACTAGTGACTGCTCCAGTTGGTTTAATTCTTGCGAATTTTTACTCTCTGCCATCCGGTGCTACACTGGCAGTCATTCAAGTAGGCACTCTTTTATTGGCCTTAAGCTTGAAGTTTATCTATGATAGATTAAGGTAATACAAACTTAATTTATATCATCCAAAGGTAATCTATGTCGACAAACACTAATAGTAAGAAACCCTGTGCTTCGAATGCGGAAATGCGCTTTCTTGTTATGCCAGAACATACAAATCCCCAAAATAGTATTTTTGGAGGGGTTGTCATGTCATGGATTGATATGGCCGCTGCCATGGTTGCAGAGAGACATTCGGGGCGACCTGTGGTTACTGTCCATGTGGACGATATCAGTTTTAAAGCTCCGATAAAAATTGGTGACCATGTGCTTGTCAAAGCAAGTGTTAACTATGTTGGTAAGACTTCTATGCTCGTTGGTGTTAAAGTAATAGCAGAAAATCCGTTTACCGGTATTTCTCGGCACACAACGACGGCATACCTGACATTTGTGGCACTTGATGATATCGGTAGACCTATTGAAATTTGTAAACTAACCCCTGAAACAGATGAGGAAAAAAGGCGCTTTCTACAAGGGGAAAAACGTATGCAAGAAGTAAAACGCAGAAACCAAGAGAAGGCGACTAATAAAATATAACCATGAAGGATTTTAAATCTTCACGCTTACACCGGCTAACGAACTTATCTATTGGCATTGCAAAAGCCAGTGCTCAATTGGCCATCGACTATGCAGCAAAATATACCGCAGAAAAAGAAAAAGAACTTGAAGAAGTAAATAGGCGAGCAAAAGCGGCTAAAGAAATCATAATCACCATGGGCAAGCTTAAAGGTGCTCTTATGAAGCTAGGTCAAATGATTTCAATAACAGAAGACATGTTTTTGCCCAAGGAAATTGCAGATCTCTTTAAAGAACTTCAAAAAAATGCTCCCCCTATGAGTAATAAAGATTTAGACTTAGTCTTCAAAAGAAATTTTAACAGTACCCCTGAAGAAATATTTTTAAAATTTAACAGAATTCCCATTGCCGCTGCCTCCATCGGCCAAGTGCATGAGGCATTTTTAAAAGATGGGACTCGTGTTGCCATAAAAATACAGTATCCAGAAATTGTTAGTGCAATTCATAGTGATTTCAAAAATCTCAATCAACTAAATAAACTTTTAGAAATTTTATACCCCAAAAAACCCAATTTAGATGAATTCATCGAAGAATTAAAAACTTCTTTGATGAATGAATGTGACTATGAGTATGAACTTAACGAATTACTTAAATTTCGTGAAATATATCGAGATATTTTTCCTCAAATAAAAATACCATATGCTTATAAAGAATTTTCCACTAAAGAAATTTTAACAATGGAATTTTTAACTGGAGAGCATTTTGATGACACGCTATCTTATTCTCAAGAAGTAAAAAATTTCTTAGGTCAATCTCTTTATGAAAACTTTTTATATTCGCTATGGACTTGTGGTTCGCTGCATACAGACCCCCAAAATGGAAATTATCTTTTCACAGAAAAAGAAATTAAAATTTTAGATTTTGGTTCAACAAGAACTTTCTCTGAAGAGTTTTTAATCGACTATTGTACTCTTATCTTAGCTGTTGAAATAAATGATTTTACACTTTATAAATTGGCCTGTGAAAAATTAAATTTCTTCACTCAAGATGAACCAATTGAAACTGTAACATTACACTATCAAATGGTAAAAAATCTGTATGGCCCATACCTAAAAGAAGGTGTTTATGCAGTGGTTGACTTAAACCCTCTAAAACTTTTAAAAGAATTTACTGACAATGTTAATATGAAAGGTCGCGAATCACCAAAAAGAGAGTTTCTTCTTTTAGACCGTTCAAACTTAGGTCTTTTTACCAAACTAAAATACTGGGGAGCAGAAGTTGATTGGCAAAAAGGAAATCGACTCTATCGAAAGGTAATCGAAGATAAAGTTTTCAAACTTTACCCTTCACATTTTCAAAAAAATAAGACAAGCTAATTCTAGATGAATTTAAATCGCTGGCACTACTCTACTTTCTTTTTTTTACTCATGCTTTTTAATTATTACTTGAAAGCAGAAGCACTTTCAACTGGTATCGTTTCAAAATTAGTCTACGCCAAGCAAGATCACCCAGGGTGTCCGGAAAATTCTCAATGCAATGAAGATACAGGAAAAACAAGAATTTTCTTTAAAGAACAATTGAAACTTTTTACGAGCAAAACGATTAGTGAGTCAAAATTTAATGATGCTTTACTAAAAAAAGAAGCTATACCATTTCCTTTATTCACTAAAGACATCAATCATAATTATAAAGGCTTGGCACTTTGGGAATCCCATTGCAGACAACACAAAATTGGTATGCGCTATTATCAAGGCGAAATTTATACCGCTAAAGTCGATAAAAAAAAATGGTCAGAGCTAAACTTTATTTTTAATCCACTTATTGTTATGGATAGGGATAACATGGTTGTAATGCCTGGTCTCATGGGAGAAGCGCCAGTAAAAATTAAAAAAAATCGACAAGTTTTAGAAGTAACTTATCTAAGAGAAGAAGATGGTATTTATTATTTATTTACTATTAACAATGAGGGTGTAATTCGTTTACATAGCGTTGACGAAAAACTCGAAGCTCCTAAAACTGTAAATTGCCCAGACAAATTAAGTGCTGAATTTTTGCGCTTTAGTGAATCCCCTACTTTTTATGCATCAACTACTTGTAAAGAAATTAATGGGGTAACAGATTTTACAGTTATTTTTGGTGTTCCATGTCTTTAAAAATTGTTCAACTAAATGCAGAAAATTTATTTTTACTGGCCACAACAAAAGAAAACTCCTCAACGGACATTCCTCTTTCTCCCAAAACACTCGATAAAACCACAGATCTTGCTCGCGCGATCTTAGAAATCAATGCAGATATTGTTTTACTCTGTGAGGTTGGTGGAAAAGAATCCCTTGATCTTTTTAATGGAAAATATTTAAATGATCACTATTTCACGTCACTCATTAAGGGAAATTCTGATCGCGGAATTGAACTCGGTTACTTAATAAAAAAAAATCTAGGTTTAAAAATCCAACATTTTACTCATAAAAAAAAGAAAATTGGTCTGAATCAAAATGGTGAACCAATCTTTTTTTCAAGAGACTTGGCAGAACTAAGATTAATTTCCAAAGATGACCCAGAATCTAATAATCCAAAACTTATTATTCTCCATTCGCATTTAAAGTCAAAATGGGATCGTTCAGGACTTGATCCACTTGGGAAAAAACAACGAAAACTCGAAGTGGATGCCATGGTGGAAACATATTTAACTCACAAATCTAATCACCCAAACACCCCTTGCTTAATAACCGGGGATCTAAATGGGGTGGCCAAAAGGTCTGGAGGCGAAGATGAGTTTTGCCAAATTTTTAATCAAACAGATCTTTTTGACATCCTAGAGGTTATCGATCTTCCCGAAAATCTTCGAACAACCTTTATTCATTTTGAAAAGGACTCCCCAGCTCTTCCACAACAACTCGATTATATATTTATTCCAAAAGCATTGATTCCCCATGTAGACAAAGAAAATTCAGGTATTTATCAATATCTAGATGATGAGAAAAGGCCCAAACCCCACCCTCAAAATAGCTTTGAGCGCTACCTTCTGCCTTCAGACCATTACCCGGTAGTATTAAGTTTAAAAAACTTTAACATCTAGCTGACTTTCGGCACAATTTTCATTGTAAGGGCTTCACTTTTAAGTTAGATTTTCGCCACTTAAATTAATTTTTTTGCGACTTCTTACCATGAGGAGATTTTTAAAATGACAGAATGGTCTTGGACAAAAGATGATGCTGACAACGCTTATCACATTGCTCGTTGGGGTGACGGTTATTTTGATATAAACGATCAAGGGCACCTGTGTGTTCTTCCAAATCGCGATCCAATGGGTCCAAGAATTGATATCAGTGAAGTACTCGATGAAATGAAATTACAAAACATTCCTCTTCCAATCGTAATTCGCTTTCACGATATTTTAAGATCTCAAGTAAAACTCTTAAATGAAACATTTAGAGAAGTCATAAAAGAAGCAGAATATCCGGGAAAGTATACGGGAGTATATCCAATAAAAGTTAATCAAATGCGCGAAGTCGTAGAGGAAATTGTCGATGCAGGCACTCCTTATGATTTTGGCCTAGAAGCTGGATCCAAACCAGAGCTACTCTCTGTACTTGCTTTCAATGACAATTTAAATGCCCTTACAGTATTAAACGGCTACAAGGACGAAGAATATCTTCGCCTGGCACTGCTTGGTAACAAACTTGGAAGAAAAGTTATCGTTGTTATTGAGAAATTTTCTGAGCTATATAAAATTTTAAAATTATCTAAAGAATTGAATGTTGAACCAATGATTGGACTTCGCTCTAAGATGTCAGTTAAAGGTTCAGGTAAATGGGCAGAGTCTGGTGGCGATAAAGCAAAATTTGGTCTAACTATGGCCGAAATGTACCAGGCCGTTGAAATTTTAAAAACTGAAAATTGCTTAAATGCTCTTAAGCTTTTCCATTTTCATATTGGTTCACAGGTCACCGACATTAGAACAATAAAAGAAGTAATTCGTGAAGGTGGACGTATCTATGCTGAGCTAATAAAGCTAGGTGCCAATATTGAATATTTTGATGTAGGTGGCGGTCTTGGTATTGATTACGATGGCTCTCAATCGACCAATGAATCAAGTATTAATTACAATCTTCGCGATTATGTTTCAGATATTGTCTATATCCTAAAAGAAATTTGTGCCGAAGAAAAAGTAAATGCACCAAACATTGTTTCCGAGTCAGGAAGAGCAATTACAGCAAGACATTCTTGTGTGATTACCAACGTGATTGATCGCATTGAAACTTCTTTTACCGATTTTAATACAGAGGCAAAAAAAGATGAACATCGTCTAGTTACAAAAATGCGTGAAATGACCGAAGGCCTAGACATAAACAACGCCCAAGAAACTTTCAACGATGCTGAAGACACAAAAAAAGAAGCACTATCAGCATTTCGCCTAGGAATTTTAACTCTGGAAGAGCGTGCTCAAATTGAAACTTTGTTCTGGAAAATTACCAAAAAAATTGCCGGCTACCTACCTGAAATGGAATTTATTCCAGAAAACTTGTATGACATAACAAAAAGTATTGCCCCACAGTACCTTTGTAATTTCTCAATATTTCAGTCAGCTCCCGATATGTGGGCCATTGGTCAACTTCTTCCAATTCTTCCTATAACAAGACTAAATGAAAAGCCAACGACAGAGGGAACTCTGGTTGATATCACCTGCGATAGTGATGGCAAAATTAATAAATTTATTGGTATTGAAGAAACCAGAAATTTATTGCCTCTACATGATTTAAAACCAAATGAAGATTATTTCATTGGTTTATTTTTAACTGGTGCTTACCAAGATGTTATGGGGGATTTGCATAACCTGTTTGGTAGATTAAATGAAGTGCATGTATTTTGTGATGATGAAGATCCAACTGATTTTTATATTGAAGAAGTAATTAAAGGATCATCTTCAGATACCGTACTTCGGGCCATGCAGTACAATCCAGAAGCCATGGCCTACACACTAAAAAAGCATATTGATAAAGAGATCCAATCTGGAAAAATATCTCCACGAGAAGGTGTTAGACTTATCGACTTTTATGAAGAATGCTTACTAAGCTACACATATTTAAAAAAATAACATGATATAATTTGGAGTTTCTATGAATAGTAAAAAAGGTCCTGTTTCAGAATTTATGCTTCGTCACTATAAACACTTTAATGCCGCTTCATTAGTTGATGCAGCTAAAGGCTATGAAACCCACTTAAATAATGGTGGTAAAATGTTTGTTACTCTAGCTGGTGCCATGTCCACAGCAGAACTAGGAAAAAGTTTGGCCGAAATGATTCGCCAAGATAAAATTCATGGAATTTCATGTACTGGTGCAAACTTAGAAGAAGATGTGTACAACTTAGTTGCTCACAACCACTACCACAGAATTCCAGACTGGCGCGCACTTACAGCTGAAGAAGAGATGAAACTTCTTGAAAAAGGTTTAAATCGTGTTACTGATACTTGTATTCCTGAAGACGAAGCGATGAGAAAAATCGAAGGTCTATTAAATAAAGAATGGCAAAAAGCAGATGCCTTTGGTGAATCCCACCCTCCTCACTACTACTTTTGGCAATTATTAAAAAATCCAGAATTTAAAAAAGAATATCAAATTGACCCAAAAGATTCTTGGATGGTAGCGGCCATGGAAAAAAATATTCCTATTTATACTCCAGGATGGGAAGACTCTACTAATGGTAACATGTACGCCGCTGCAGTTATCGATGGAAGAATTAAGAATGTTCATACCGTTAATTCTGGTATTCAAACTATGATTAGACTTGCTGATTGGTACACTGAAACTTCAAAAAATTCATCAATTGGATTTTTCCAAATTGCCGGTGGTATCGCAGGAGACTTCCCAATTTGCGTTGTTCCCATGCTTGAACAAGACCTTGAAAGAAATACTCCACTTTGGGGATACTTCTGCCAAATTTCAGATTCAACTACTTCATATGGTTCATACTCTGGTGCTGTTCCAAATGAAAAAATCACTTGGGGGAAATTAGACATCCATACTCCAAAATTTATCATTGAATCAGACGCTACGATCGTTGCACCACTAGTTTTTGCTTACGTACTAGGTTGGTAAGACACTTCTAAAATTGAAAATAAAAAAGGCCTAAGTAATTAGGCCTTTTTTTATGAAGCATAACTTAAGGAATTTCATGATTACTAACGATTACTTACGAAGCATCCGATTTTTATTAAACATTAATGATTCCAAAATGATTGATATAATTAAGCTATCAGGAAAAGAAGTTACTTTAGAGCAAATGATTTCCTATCTAAAAAACGAAGATGAAGAAGGATTTGTAAAATGTGATGATGAGACAATGTCCCATTTTTTAGATGGGCTGGTTTATCATAAACGTGGCAAAGATGAATCAAGACCAGTTGCCCCCTTTGAATTTCCTGTTACAAACAACGTAGTACTCAAAAAACTAAAAGTAGCTTTTAAACTAAAAGAAGAAGATATGCATGAAATTATGAGTGTAACAGGGTTTAAATTTGGTCGCTCAGAAATGAGTGCTTTTTTTAGAAACAAAGACCATATAAATTATAGAGAATGTGGGGACCAGTTTTTAAGAAATTTCTTTAAAGGCCTTAATCTTAAGGTAAATAAATAACCTCCCCAAAACCAATATTAAGCGAAAAGACATAAATATTTTACCATAAGGCTTTAACTATTAGTTTTTTAGCGATATTAAACCTGAATAAAACTGAGGTTCTTAATGAGAAAAGTAAATGTCACGCTAGTAAAATACGATCTAGATAAAACAAAAAATCGCAAAAGAAAAAATGTGCTTGTTGATTCTAAAAGCGAAAAAGCTGTCATTACTCAACTAGAAAGAATCCATAAAGGCGAAAAAGTCATCGCAATACATGAAATCACATGGGATGAAATTCAAATCAAAGAATCTAGACGCCAAGATCAAATTGATCAAAAACATCTATTCTTTGGTGAAGTAAAATTCTTTGATTTAAGCAAAGGATTTGGATTTATCCATCCTGATGATGGAACTAAAGATTTATTTTTTCACAAATCTGGAATCGATGGAGATATGCCGCTAGAAAGTGATCGTGTTCGATTCAAAATAAGCCGTGGGCCAAAGGGAGACTGCGCTGTTCACGTTGCGGTTTTAGATACTGAAAAATAAGTCCGTAAAAAATTTAATGTTTTATATAAAAGTGCTTTTTTAATCTTCAAGTTACTGATTCAATACAAAAACAGAGAAATAATTTTTTTTGTTGTATCTATTTAATTAAAAAAGAGTATAGTTCATTTTGTATAGTCAATGTTTCGTTTTTTATTCGATTTTTCAATAATCAATCTAATAGCAAATCAAAATATTTTTAATACGTTCAAAAACATCACAAACTGTGATTGTTCATAGGAGTTCTTAATGAGTCAGAAAATTTACGTCGGTAACTTAGGTTACTCAGTTACTAACGAATCACTATCAGATAAGTTTGCACAATTTGGTACAGTACAATCAGCAAAAATTATCATTGACCGCGATACTAATCGCAGTAAAGGTTTTGGTTTTGTCGAAATGTCTTCGCGCAACGAAGCTGCGCGTGCTATTGCAGATCTTAATGGTACAGAATTTGAAGGTCGTGCAATGAATGTTTCAGAAGCTAAAGAAATGGCACCAAAAACAAATTCAAAACGCTGGTAATTAACCCACAAAGACCCCTCTAGAAAATGATGGGTCTTTGTTTCATCAAAAATCAATAACATCTCCCGATATCCGACCTTCACTATCAACATTAACGTCCTTCTATTATTGAATAAAGAAATGAGAAAAATTACCGAAAAGTCTGTGGGAATGGCCAAATAAATAGGCCTGGTCACCAAGGATTTTATGAGAAAAAAAGAATTAAATATTGTACTTCTCCTACCTCTAACTTTCATTGCGTCATGCTCTAATCTTGAAAGTTTTGATGCAAAAATGGGGCGATACAAGAGTCAAGATGTCGAATCCAACAAAGTACCACAACTTGCTGCCGTTGAGTTCTCAAATACAAATAGAACCATTGCTTCAGTTGAAGAAAAAAATGTGCCAACTGAAAAATCTCCTGATGAACAAAAAAATACGACAACTAACAAAAAGCTATATTTTCAAAATCTCTATGAACAATATGCTGATCTATCGGCATTCTTACCTGAAAAAGAAAATCCAAAAATTGAATACTGTCCTCAATATCATGGAAATTTTTTAGAATTAAAAACCCAAAAAAAAGAAACGGCCAATAACTACAATTACGTTTTTACCTATGATAAAACTTACTACAACGATCAAAATTACTTAGCAAAACACCCAGAGTTACTTCTTCCTGTAACTGAAGAAGAAGCCCTTCCCCGAGCAATTGACATACTCAATCAATCCCCCAAATTATCAACAAGCGAACAAAGTGATATTGTTAAAAACGCCCTGGCACTACACTTAAAAAGAACCTACAAAGAACTTAGAGAATTATGTGAATATGGTGTAAGTCAAAATTACTATATTTTTGAAAATTTACTTACACATACAAAAAACAGCAGCATTGAATCAAACACCAATGGAGTTAAAATACTTTTAAAGACAACGGTATTTAGCAATATAGCTCTTAAAACCTCCCTTGATCAGTTTAAATTAGCATCTATACCTGCTGGGCGCTTTCCAGCATCATCAAGTAATAAATCAGAAGCGATTAACGAAAATGAAATAATGAAACGATTAAACGTTACGTGGATGAAAGATTATTTCCATAAAATGAAAGAATAAAAAATCAGCGCAATCAAAATGTGCTTGAAAACATAAAGCCATTATTTTTTTTAAGATAATGGCTTTTTTTATATTAACTTAATGCCTTAATTAAAGCTTCACTACCCTCTTCAATCATTTTGGCCGAGCAGCTAAAGGCAAAACGAATTGAGCGCATACTCTCTGCTCCCTGGCCAAAACAATCTCCTGGAGCATTACCAATTCCTAAATTAGCAAGTTTTTCAGACAAGTCACTAGCGTTTGATTCTGTATTGTGGCGACACCATAGGTAAAATGCCCCTTTAGGAATATAAGGCGTCAGCACTTTTTGCTCTTTTAAAATAGACAAAAATAAGTCTCGTCTTTTTAAATACTCTTTGTTCATCTCAATAAACCATTCTTCTTTTACCTCTTTGATCGCGGCAAGAGCACCCCATTGCGTGATTGAATTTATTCCATTCACATTACAACGAAGAAGTTTAGACGATCTATCATTAAAAATTGGATGCAAGCTGGCAAAGTACCCAACTCTTAGCCCACTCATCGCATAGGATTTAGAATAGCTATACACTGAAATCAATTTTTCATAATATGGGTCCAGGCTTCCAATTGACGTATGTGTGCCACCATCAAATAAAACATCTTCATAGGCTTCATCAGACACAATCCACAAATGATGTGCCTTTGCAATATCTAAAATTTTTTGTAATTCTTCTTTGGGAATAATGGCGCCTGTGGGATTATGAGGGGTATTTAAAAAAATAACTTTAGTCTTATCTGTTATACTTTTTTTAATTTCTTGCGAGCAATAAACATAATTATTTTCTGGCCTTAATTCTATAGGTACAATTTTTGCTCCCGCAAGCCTTGCGTCTTCAACCGCCTCGGTCCACATGGGATCTGGGACAATAACCTCATCCCCTTCTTCGATGATTGATTGATAGACAACATAGAGGGCATTCATTGCACCGTTTGTAATAGACACGTGCATTGGCTTAATTTGAGTCAGGCCATTCTTTTGCCTTAATTTATCTGCCAATGCCTCTCTTAATTCTGGGATACCATTGTTTGGTATATAATGAGTTTTATTGTCTTTTAATGCATTTGTAATTGCATTTTTTACTTCAATAGGAATATCAAAACTAGGATCCCCTGATTCAAAACGAAATATCCTTTCACCTGATCTTTGTGCCGCTAATAATTTTTCACGAATGACTACGATTTTACCCATGGAAACGCTATCAAGACGGTTCATAGTTTAACTCCAGTTGTGATATTTCATATGCCTTAAAAAAAACCTTTTAAGGCAAGAAATGTTAGTGAAAAATGTACAAACGATTTCTAGATGACATCAAAGCAATATTCTTTTGGTTAATGTCGACTTCCCCAAATACTGCGGAATAGGTATGGCCCAAATGTTTTTTTCTTAAAACATTTAAAGTTCTTTTTTCAACTTCTGCAATTTCCCCTTCTGTCGATGTTAAAAAATAAGAATCATTAATTTGTTTAAAATCTGAAATTGCACCCGATAATATTTTTTTCTCGGACAAAACGTTTAAGTTTTTATCCGTTCGTAAAATTGCTCCAGTGGGCAATGGAATCAATAATTCATCTCCCTCTGTAAATGGACTTCTGCTGGCCACAATATCTGAGCGCTTAATAATCGCACCATTTTCGGCATTGATGATATGAAGAACCCCTCCCATAACACCTGCATAAATCCTTCCGTCAATCACAGAAATCGGATTGTCTAGATCTACGAATTTTATTCCCGTGGAAAGTTTAACTTCAAAAACCAAAAGTCCCTCTTCTAAGTTTAGCGCGGCCAAGGTTCCATCAGCAAAGCCAACATATAGACGGTTATTTAGAATAACAGGCCTTGCTGCTCTTTGGAGCGTTGTTAAATAAGGAATAGAGCGCTTATAGGCCCAAAGAATTTTGCCCGTCTCAATATCTAGAGCAAATACTTGATGGTTTCTTAAATGGAAAAATATTTTCCCATTATAAATAACCCCACTCCCCTCAACACTGGCACCTAGATCCACACTGTATTTAAGTTCTCCACTTATCGCAGTTCGCGAAAAAACTCTTCCATCTTGAGTTCCATAAATCACTTGATCTTTATAAACTACGGGCTTTGAATGGTAACTCGATTGATCGTTAGCTTGCCAAACTTGTTTACCATTTTCTAATTCATAAGCGTGAAAATACCCGTTATTATCCCCAACAAATACCAATCCCTCGCTAATCAGTGGAGACTGAAGCGCAATTGGTAAATTTCCTGTGTCATAGACGGGGTCTAAATTTTTTGCCCAAATTGTTTTAAATTCTGGTGCAGGGCTTTCTCTATCAAACAAAAGTGTAAATTTGTTCATACTCGAACAAGCACTAATTGAAAGAAGTAGAAAAATAATTGAAAACAAATTACACATTTTTTTCATTACATTTGGCCTAAATATAAATTAGCAATTTTAACAAACTCTACTTCTTCTTTTGCCGTATT
Organism: uncultured Bacteriovorax sp.; assembly: GCA_964456675.1. Lineage (GTDB taxonomy): Bacteria > Bdellovibrionota > Bacteriovoracia > Bacteriovoracales > Bacteriovoracaceae > Bacteriovorax. Next base: position 28,690 of record CAYWBR010000017.1, read on the forward strand.
AACTACATACTCAAAATTTTTACGAGCTTTTTCTTTATCGCCTTTTTTAAAATATAACCTACCGAGATCAAGATACGTTTTTCCTTCGAATAACTTAAGACCATTTGATGCAAGCTCTTCAAGAGATTTAATCGCTTCATCTAATTTTCCTGCGTCCTCGTAAGCCACCGCTTCACGAGTTAAAATGAAGTAGCGTGCATAATCATTTTTTGCCAACTTTTTAATGGACGCTAAAACATTTATGGCATCTTCATTGTTTTTATTTAGCAGCAAAGTATCTGTTAGTTGAATTCCAATTGGCATTACTCCAACAAAGCCAGAAGTATTTTGAACTAACTTTACAAAATCATCACTAGCTTTTTTTCCATCAATTTTATTTTCTGTAAAATCTTTTAGTGAACCAGTTTGGTAAGTTAAGACTTGTTTAGCATTTGATTCATTTTTTGCATGCGAATAAGTAGAATAATATCCCCAGCCAAGCACAGCTAAAACAATAACCGCAACGGAGATACCAATTGCAGATTTATTTTTTTGAATCATATTAAATGCATCATCAGTAGAGGCAATTTCAGAAATACTACGATTTTGGGCCTCGGTGCCTGATGTGTTTGTCTGTGAAGTCATTGTTGTGTCCTTTGTATTGAAATTTATGAAATATTCTAGAAAGCAGATGAAACCTTGTCAAAGAATGTTATGAAAAAGCACCAGATTTTACTTTACCAAATAATCATTAATGCTGAGAATAGATATAGGGAATCCAAGGAGGGGTCATAAAGTGAACACGACGATCAGGCGGCGCACAACAGCAAAGTCACCATTCAATATCTTTTTTTTATTGCTTCTTTCACTAATGGCATTTAACTCATTTGCCTATGAGCGAACGGGACGTCTTGGCATTGGAATGACCAATCAACTAAAAATTGACTCCCCTCAAATATCTTTTAAGATGCAAAAAAGTCGCTCGACCTCAATTGGTGGAATGGTAGGAGTTTCAACCAACGAAACAAGTGGTGGCTATGGTGCCGGGTTAAAAGTATACCGTAATATTTTTGATGAACCCCAAATGAATTTTTACTTCGCAGGTACAGGTGCCCTTCTTTCACAAAAAGAGAATACTACCAGTTATTCAGGCTTTCAGATTGATTTAGGCTTTGGTTCTGAGTTTCACTTTCAAGGATTGAATTCTCTAGGATTTTCTTTTGAATTTGGAGTATCTGGCTACAAAACACGAAACTTTACTTTTGAAACAATGGGCAACAGTTTTATTGTTTCTGGAGTACACTTCTACTTATGATCAAAACTCGTTTACTTGCTATTTTTCTTCTCCTTTCATTCACAACAACAATAGTGAATAGTTCGGCGCAAACAATCGGAGGAGCAAGTGATATATTTTCGGCAGAAGATGACGATCTCAATATTGGCGGCGATATATTTACCGACTTTTCTGAGGACGTCGAGGATGCAAAAGTTGCTGAAGACGAGCGTTTTTATCGATACGGAAGATTTGTCTCGTTTAACGTCGGAATTGGACTAACAACATTTGATGGTAACCGCGGTATCGCTTATGAAAATAGCCCCCCCACGCTCGGATTAAGTTTCACATTTTTTAAAGATTTTCAAACTGCACTAAATTTAGGTTTTGCCTATTCAAAACACAGCATGTTTTTCCCAGAAAAAGTTGTTGGTTTTCCCGATGCAACCCCAGGAAGTGTTGATGTCTCAATGTTAAGAGTGTTTTTGGGTTATCGCTATTATATTGATACTGCCAATCTAGGGACTGCGATAACTTATTCTAATCCCTATTTAATAACGCGATTAGAATATTGGTATACCACCAATAAATATGTCGACATGGATGAAGTTGAAAACGACACTGGTGGAGGTTTTGGTGCTGCCTTTGGTTTTGGACTAGAATTTCCAATGGAAATAAAGGAATCTTACGTCGGCTTAGAGTTTTTATTTCACTCCGTTAACTTTCACGACAAAAACACCCTTCGCTACGCTCCTGATACCAATAATGGTGGAACTTTCGGTTACGAAGACTTAAAAGGCAATGCATATTCCACCATGCTCTACTATTCTTGGAATTGGTAGATTAATATAAATTAAATGTCTTCTCCGTCCATTGTTAAATAGTCATCTGGATTAAAATATGTTTTATTTTTATCCGTATCCATTTTAGATAGTGAAGTGTTTTTATCTTGCATGCGCTTTTCCAAACTCTCCCAAATAAGATGGGGGGTTTTTTTGGGCTTTTGTAAAATTGCCAATGTGGCTTTACCAATTCCAAGCGCCCCTCTAACAATCCCTTCATTAAACGCAACAGTATAATTTTTCATCGGCCTAACAGCTTGACCATTGATGACGACATCTTTTACTTTTAAACCAAAAACCGTTTTAACCGTCTTCATTTCAACACCAGAAAAATTTAGTGGCTGGCCGAATTTTAATAAGACTTCAAAAAGAATTTTTATCCAGTAACCTTTTATTTCAGTTGTATAGACTGACCAGCCATACTTTTCATCCATATCAAATGTTCTCGGCATAGAATTGTAAAGATCACGTCTAGTTACTTCGCCTACAGGAAAGTTCTCTCCGTTCATTGAAGAAACTTGAATGGCAATATCTGAATTAGAAACTTCCCGCATTGTATCAGCAATAAATCCGGCCCATTTTTTTGAACCTTTTCGGTCATCCGGTTTTAGATCAGTTTTTCCCACTACCGCATTTAACCATTCTTCACCATATTGTCCGTTAAGATCGTGATCAGCTTCTGCGACTTTTCTCTGAACTCCAGAATCTGACATTTCATATTTTACTGGAACTAATTCATAGGAAACAACTTTTAATGGTTGCCCTTTTTCTAGATCGACAATAAAGCGACCTAAATACTCCATATGCTTTCCGGCCTGAACAATAGGCACATTTTTTTTCAATTTATTTTTTACATAACGTGGCTCATAGAGAGCAGTATGTGAATGACCACCAACAATTGCATCGATAAAGCTCGTGGACTTAGCTAAGCTCATATCTTTCAAGACTCCAATATGAGTGACGGCAAAGACAAAATCATTACCGCGCTCTTTTAATACGCGCTCAAGTTTTTTTGCTTCTTTCTTTGGACTTGTCACTTGTCCCTGATAAAGTCTCCAAGTATAAAAAATCTCATTAGTGGTTAAACCCATAAACGCAAATTTTAAATCCCCTACTTTATACTCTACAAACGGTTTAATTTTTTCTCGAATCGCCTTAAAGCGCGCTGGAACTTTTATATTAGCAGTTGTTAAATTCATGCTTAAATCGACATCACTTAAAATATCATTGAGCTCACTTGTTCCCATAAGGTAGTCATGGTTACCCAATATCCCCACATCATATTCCATTTCCGTTCCATGAATGGAAAATACCGAACGCGCTCGATTGGCCAGATAGTACATATTGCCTTCAGAAAAATCTCCAGCATCTACACGTAAAGTAATGACTCCATCGTCTTTTGCTTTATCCTCATAGTAATCCATCAAAGCTTTTAAACGGGCCGATCCACCACGATTAACTTGATGAGTGGATTTATCTAAATAGGCATGAGTATCATTGGTATGAAGAATTTGAAGTCTTATGGCGTTTGCTTCCAAAGCCATCAAAGAAACTGCGCTAATAAGTAATGCTTTAAACATTAATTTGCTCCCGAAGAGTTTTAAAAAATTATTAACCTCTTCGGATTCCTTATAATTAGAAATTACTACGATTTTTGTTGCGATGAATCTAAGGGCAAAAATTACCATTATTTCCAATTTTACCCGACTGAAATATTCATAAACTAGACAAGTGTATTGAAATAATCCTGAGAGATTGAAAAAGGCTTTTATATTGAAATGCTGCGAAAAATCAGTTAAATAAAGGGAAAAATACATTTCTCATTTCTAAGGATTTTCCCATGTCACAAGATCACCATAACCAAAACGCTAAGCGAGCGACTTTTGCCATTATTTCTCACCCTGATGCAGGAAAGACGACAATGACTGAAAAGCTTTTATGGTTTGGGCAAGTTATTCGTGAAACAGGAAAAGTTAAGGCCAAAGATGGGAATTACGCAAAATCCGATTGGATGGAAATTGAAAAGGAACGCGGTATCTCTATCTCCTCTTCCGTGATGAGCTTTCCTTATAACAATCGCGCCATGCACTTACTGGATACTCCTGGACACAAAGATTTTTCCGAGGACACATACCGTACACTTACCGCCGTCGAATCAGTACTTATGATGATTGATTCTGCCAAAGGGGTTGAAGCTCAGACAATCAAACTAATGGAAGTATGTCGAATGCGCGACACTCCCATTGTCACGTTCATGAATAAATATGATCGCGAGGCCATGGACCCGTTCGCACTATTAGAAAACGTAGAGAAAATTTTAAACATCCAATGTGTCCCCATGACTTGGCCGATTGGTTCTGGGGTAGATTTTAAAGGTGTGTATGACCTTCGCTCAAAACAAATTATGAGCTTTAAGGATGCCAAAGACCCTTTTAATCCCACCATTATCGATGCGAATGATTTAAATTCAAGCTCGGTCGTAAATTTTATTGGTGAAAAACTTCGCGACACTTTAGTAGAAGAATTAGAAATGGTGCAAACACTTATTGGAGATTTTAGCGAAGAGGAATATCTCCACGGTATTCAGTCTCCTGTGTTTTTTGGTTCGGCACTAAACAATTTCGGAGTAAAAGAAACTCTCGATATGATCTCAAGTTTGGCCCCAGGCCCCAAAGCACGCGAAATAAAACTCGCACCATTTGATGAAAAATCTGAAGTGAAAATGATTCGGCCTGAAGATAAAGAGTTCACAGGATTCATTTTTAAAATTCAGGCCAACATGGATAAAAAACATCGTGATCGCGTAGCTTTTATGCGCATCTGTTCTGGACGATTTGAAAGAAACCAAAAAATTTATCACGTCAGATCTGAAAAAGATTTAAAAATAGCGGCTCCACTCATGTTTCAAGCTCAAGATAGAGAAATTACAGAATTCGCTCTTCCTGGAGATATTATTGGACTCCACGACACCGGCAAATTTCAAATAGGCGATACATTCACCGAAAAATCAAAGTATATGTTCACCGGTATTCCTTCTTTTGCTCCAGAAATTTTTAATAAGGTTGTCTTAAAAGATCCAATGAAAGGAAAACAGCTTGAAAAAGGTCTTCAACAATTATCTGAAGAAGGAACCGTTCAGCTCTTTACCCGACACACAACCCGCGAAAACATTTTAGGCGCAGTAGGAGTTCTACAATTTGAAGTTGTTAAATATCGCCTAGAAGATGAATATAATGTAAACGCTGATTATGAAAATTACCCGTTTGTAGGTATTCGCTGGTTAAAGTTTGAAAACGAAAAAGCAGAAGGAGAATTTATTTCGAATAATGCTTCAAATATTGTGTATGATAATAAAAAAAGAATTTGCTTTTCGGTGCGATCTGAATGGGATCTAAAGCTTGCAATGGAAAAAAATCCAAAAGTGGAATTCTTTAAAAACTCCGACTACCGCTAAGGATAATAAAAATGACCGCCTTCAAAAACCGACTAGAGAAAAACGCCAAGCACTTAAAGAAATGGGCCAAGCGTGAAAACATAGAAAGCATGCGTCTCTATGACCGAGATATACCTGAGTATCCTTATATTGTAGAACTGCATAAAGACGTTGCCATCATTTGGGATAAAACCAATGATTTTGTCGATGGTGAAAAATACGACCATTTTCATCACGTGGTAAATGGCACGAAAGAAATTTTAAATTTAGAAGAAAGTAATATCATCGTTAAACGCCGCTTTCGTCAAGACCATGAAAACCGCTACGAAAAAGAAGATGATGAAAAACGCGAATTAATTGTACGTGAAAAAGAAGCACAATTAATAATAAACGTATCTGATTATCTCGACACGGGGTTATTTTTAGATCATCGTCCACTTCGCCAAAAAATTTTTATGGAAGCCAAAGATAAAAAAGTATTAAATCTTTTTGCCTACACTTGCAGTGTTTCCGTGTTTGCAGCACTTGGAGGAGCGTCAGAAGTTGTGAGCGTTGATATGTCGAGAACATATTTAGAATGGGGGAAAAGGAATTTTAATTTAAACAAACTAAGCATTGATAAGCATAAATTTGAACAAGAAAACGTCTTAGAATTTATTCGCAAAGATCATCGACGCTATGATTTAATATTTCTAGATCCACCGACATTTTCCAACTCTAAAAGAATGGACGACACTTTTGATGTTGAAAGAGATCAAGCCGACCTAATCGCATTAACGATGAAGCGCCTGCATCCAGATGGTGTTCTTTATTTTTCCAACAATAAAAGAAAGTTCAAATTAGAACCTGAACTTTCAGTCATGTTTGACGTTAAAGATATTACAGGTGGAACCATTCCAGAAGATTTCCACGACAAAAAAATCCACCATGCTTACAAAATTACCCATAAAGTGAATAAATAGGTTGTTATGCTAAAAAATTTATTTACTGAAGTGATTCAAAAAGCAATTATTGAACAAAATTTAAAAGATCCAACTCCCATTCAAGAAAAAGTAATTCCCCTCGCTCTTGAGGGAAAAGATCTGATTGCTCTTGCTGAAACTGGCTCTGGTAAAACGCTTGCTTATATATTGCCTCTCTTACAACGAATGATGGGACAATCAAGAAAAGCTCCAAAGACATTAATCATCGTTCCAACTAAAGAACTGGCCGATCAAGTTCATGAGAATTTTAAAAGGTACGCAAAACACACTGGTCTTTTATCTGCCACAATTTTAGGCGGAAAAAGCATTAATACTCAAATGCTTAAACTAAAAAAAGGCGTACACTGTATCATCGCAACTCCTGGCCGTCTCAATGATCATCTTAAAAGAGCGAGTGTGAACTTAAGTGAAATAGATCTCTTAATATTAGATGAAGCAGATCAAATGCTAGACCTAGGTTTTTATGAACGGCTAACAAGTATTTTTGAAGTGCTCCCTGAAAATAAAACCACCTGGCTTTTTTCAGCGACCATGAATCAAAAAGTTAAAAGTATTGCCGAAAATCATTTAAAGAATTATGTCTTGATTGAGCTTACTGACCAAAAACCGAAGAAGACAATTGAACACTCCATCACTCCAATTGAAGATAAAATAAAATACCCTTTTTTAAAATTTCTCATCAAAAAAGAAAAAATACAATCTGCTTTGATTTTTGTGAATACCAAAGAGAAAGCAAAACTTATTGGAGAAAGACTCTCTTTTGATAAGTATAAAGCCTACTACCTCATGGGAGATATGAGTAAACATGCCCGCCATAAAGCCTTGCAAGGTTTTAAAAATGGTACCTACCGCTTCTTAGTTGCGACAGATGTGGCCGCTAGAGGATTAGACATCACGACCCTTACACATGTTATTAATTATGATGTTCCAGACATTGCTGAACAATACATCCATCGCCTTGGAAGAAGTGCACGCTTTGATAAATTAGGAAAAGCCATTTCTCTATATGATCAAGAAATAGAAGAAGTACACTTAAGTAAAATTGAAACCGCACTTGGGTACCCTATAACCAAAATCAGTTATCCTGAGTTCAAGTCTAATATTATCGATAAGATACCTATTGAGGTCCAAAAACTTATGCGTAAAAAACATACTGAGGATGCCTATTAGGTGCCCATTTTCTAATAATTTCTTTCCTGCTATTAGACTTTTTAAAAACTATGCTATCCTTTAATGGATGAGAACGCTTCTTTTAGACGTTAACTACTTTCCCGTAAAGATCATAGGTTGGCAAAAGGCGATTACTCTCTTAGTTACTAATCGCGCTGAAATGATCGATGAATACAGTGATAAAATCATTCGATCGGTTTCACTGACTCTTAAGCTGCCTAAAATTTTACGCCTCTACCAAACCCACAAACTTAGCTACAATGTTCGCTTTTCAAGACTCAATGTGTTTCATCGTGATAATTTTCAATGTCAGTACTGTGCTGTAAGGCTATCACCTTCTGAATTAACTTTTGACCACGTAGTACCAGTGTCAAAAGATGGAAAAACCTCCTGGGATAACGTAGTCACCTGCTGTAAACCTTGCAACACCAAAAAAGGGCCAAAAACGCTTAAAGAAGCACGCATGACTCTGTTAAAGCCACCCAAAAAACCCTCGTGGTCAATTGAACTCTGTCTAAGGCTCAGCGAAGACGATCCACTTGAATGGTGGGACTTTTTTCCTAAAAAACTTGCAAGCTAATTGGCAAAATCTTAAAATGATCTTCGTCAATCAAACGGAGATTTCCTAATGAAATACTGGCTCATGAAATCAGAACCTGATGTTTTTTCCATCGATGATTTAAAAAAGAAAAATAAATCAGGCTGGGATGGAGTTCGCAATTATCAAGCAAGAAACTTCATGCGTGATGAAATGAAAATCGGGGATCTGGTTTTATTCTATCACTCAAGCTGTGAAATCCCAGGAGTTGCTGGAATTGCCAAAGTATCAAAAGAATCACACCCCGATCCAACCCAATTTGATAATAAGTCTGATTACTATGACGAAAAAGCTACAAATGAAAATCCTCGTTGGTTTATGGTGGAAGTCGAATATGTCTCTCACGCAAAACATTTCTTACCACTATCTGAGATAAAAGAAATTAAAGGACTTGAATCTCTACCATTATTGCAAAAGGGATCAAGGCTTTCAATTAATCCTGTAACTGAAGCCCAGTTTAAAATAATTTCAAAATTCATTAGCTAATAAAAAAAGGAAGCCTTGCTAGCTTCCTTTTTTATGATTAAGAACTATAACGGATTAGTTCTAACCTAAAATTTTATAATCGATCAAGAGCAAAATTCATTGGCTGAGTTACTTCTACAGACTTCCCACCTTTTGGTTCTGGAAATGGAATTCCGTGCAGAACGTTTTTAATACAACTTCTAACTTGATCATCAGAAATTTCGGCCATAATAACTTCCGAGCGACTCACGCGTCCTCCTGAAGCAATTGTAAATCGAAACTCTGCTCGCCCTTGTAAATTATTTCCTGTTTTCTTTTTATCTAATTCTGATTGATAACAATGTCTAAATTGTGGAATGTGTTCACGCAGAAGTCTTCTAACTGCTTCACTATCAATAGTTGGAACTGCAATTCTTTCAATAGGCACACCCGCAACAGTTATCTCTCCCTTACTGGCCAGACCAGTAAAACCTTTAGAAGAATCAATTTTTCCTTTTGTCGAACCAGTAAGAGATCCAACATTATTTAGGATTTTACTTGGGTTTGTTGTACCAGTGGTTGTGCCGGTAAAATGTCCGTCACCAGATCCACCACCAATGCCATCCCCTAAGCCTCCACCAGAGCCTCCGCCTGCACCGCCATCATCTTTTGCACCTTTTTTAGTCGCGAGTCTTCCGATAGCGCCACCTTTTTTGATTAGTCCATCTGTTAAATTGGAAAAATCCCCTCCCTTATAAGTATCGCCACTTCCTCCCCCACCATTTTTAGATGGTGTCTTTGAAGGAGCCGCACCTGTACCAATATCGGTTTTAGGTAGCTTTCTAAAATCAGTGCCGGGTTTATAGGCCGTTTTGTTTTTTGAAAGCGGGTCACCTTTTTGCACATCTTGAACCTTAGTCTGCTTAGGATCACCCAGGCGATCTGAGTTTGGAACAACTTGTGCAGTTCCGGCGTCTTTTTTCTCTGGAGGAACAATCGTCTCTGGATTTTTTACATCTAAACGATTTTTAATAGCATTACTTTTTTTAAGCGGTTTAATATCCACCATTTCAATTGGAATAAGTTTAGGCTCTTCTTTTAACTTATGTTCCATTTCAAGATGAGGGGCTTTTAAAAAAAAGAACAAGAACAAGTGAATGACAACGCTACCAACAAGAGCACGTTTATTAAAACGCTTGGTTTCATCTTCAAGTTTACTTGGCTTTATCTCTATGGGCTTTTTTACTGCCGACATACACTCACCTTTTTGCGAAAAATTATTTAACTACTTTTGCACGATCTTCTTCAGCTGCGATTGAAAAACTTTTCGCACCTGCTTGCTTTGCCATGTCCATAACCTCAACGGCCTTACCCAAAAAAGCCGAACTATCACCTTCAAGAATAACTGACTCTGTTTTTAGCTCTTGTAACTTAGCAGCGATAGAAGCTGCTAAATCCGCTTCTTTCACGGCTTTCCCCTGAAGCGCAATTGAGCCGTCTTTACCAAGAGAAATAATTAAAATTTCATCTTGTTTCTTTTCATTGGTAACCGAAGTTTTTGGCAATTGAATATCTAATCCACTCTCAAGTGCCGCCGTTGAAGTAACCATAAAAATAATCAATAGAACAAGCATGATATCAATTAATGGAGTCATGTTAATTTCTGCAACAATCGAATCATCATCTTGATTATTGTTTTGTGTACCCATTGCCATACAGGCTCCTTACAATAATAATTTTATTTTTTTGCGTTATTAAATTGATCAGCAAGATCGCCAATCCCATTTCTAAAATCAGTCACAAGCTCTGATATTTTTACTTGTAAATAGTTATAAAAAATAACCGCAACAACCGCGACTAAGATCCCTGCCGCTGTTGCTATCAATGCTTCTGAAATTGATGCCGCAACTACTGCAAACCCAGCTTTACCAGCTGCACCGATTGCAGAAAATGACCCCATGATCCCCCATACGGTACCGAATAGACCAACAAATGGTGCTGAAGATCCAATTGTTCCCAACATCCAAAGATTCTTTTTTAACCCTTGCACTGTTTCAGTCATTCTTCTTTGCATTCTTGCCTCCCACTCTTCTTGTGAAGAAGCTGCTTCAAAAATTGCAGAGTGAGGTTTCGCTATTAGATCCGGACAATTTTTATAAAGCCATTCCATTTCATTAAATCTTTTCGAAGTAATAATTCTAGTCGCCTCATCATGAAAATATTTTGATTGTTTTTTAAAATTCATCAAAAACCAAATTTTTTGGATTGCAACTGTCCAACAAACAATTGAGAAAATTAATAGCGGCCACATGATAAAGCCACCTTGCTTAAAAATTTCTACGAAATTCATAGACTCTCCTTGGTATTTTTAAAATTATAATCAGTTACTTAACGGTTAATTTTTATCTAATATTAGTATTTTAATGTGTTTTAGCTCTTTTATGCAAAAAGATTTCACTTGGTTAATAAATTATTAGAACATTGCCGATTGAAATAGTCGGAGATGTTTTGCTTTATTAAATCCGACCTTTTTGGTGTGGATAGAAAATCTTAGATTATATTTTATTAAACATCTCACAGTCTGCATTAAAATAGTAAGTGCATTTAACCCCCAACTCGCTGGAGTAGCCATGCCTAAAATATTTAGATCACTATTATTTATGTTTGTATTTAATATTTTAGTAAATGCCCAAGCATCTATTAATTACGATGAAACTATTAGTGCATATCCAGAGAAAACCAATAACGAGTTGCCACTACTTCCTACACTATGTCAGAGTAGAGAAAAAGGATTATGGGATCTTTGTTTTAGTATTACTAAAGACAGCGACATCAGAGACGATAGAGAATATCGTGCGAAATCCTTTAAGCTAAGAAATAGTGGCGGAAACCCAACTTTCCCCCAAACAGGGTGGATGGTTGGCCGAGATTTTGAGTTTCAATTCGAAGACCTGGCGCAATCTGATTTAAGCCTACTGGTTTGGGATATGCCAGATGACTACGAAAGCCATGGACACTTGATGTTGATGACTTTTTTACCAAGAAAAGTTGTTCCATCAGTTCAGTATGAGTCAGTAAATAAAATTAAAGTCACTCTCCCAACGGAAGAAATTGTAATTTTCGATGCCAACTCAAAAGAAATCATTAGTGGCGCCCTAAAAGAGGGTCCTGTAAAAATAAATTCCAACGGGATTTCACTTAGACCAAGCATCACTTACATAGGCAAAGGCCTAGCAATTGTCGCCTCTAGGGTTGCGAACTATCCAGTTGGAGATGAATTAGTCGCTAGCACAAAAAGACAAGCCAGAAACAATGCTGATATTATTTACTCTGGAAAAACAATTTGCCAGATTCCTGTAAAGGATCTTTGGGTAACAGACAGTAGCAAAAAAGGACAAGTTTTATTAAAATCACAGTTTGCTACAGATGCCTCCCTCATTAGCTTTATCGAAAAAAAATGTAAAACGAAAATCAGCTTGTAATCAATAATACTATTTTTTGATTATTCGTCTCGAGTAAGACACTCTAAAAGCTCTATTTCAAAGTACAAATCGGAATGACTTGGAATAATTTCTCCAATTTGTCTTTCTCCGTATGCCAAATGACTTGGAATGGATAGCTTTCTTTTGCCACCAACTTTTAAGCCAATGAGTCCTATATCCCACCCTTGTATTACTTTTTTCGCTCCTAAAACAAACTGAAAAGGGCGTCCTTTTGAAATGGATGAATCAAAGACTATTCCATTTTCTAATTTGCCAGTATAGTGGACAGTAACAAGTGCCCCTTTAACAGCACTTTTCCCTTCGCCTATCTTTACATCATCAATGATTAATTCAGTTAACTTCATAAATAAAACCCCACTAATAAAAATCGATATAAAAAAACTAGTATAATCAAATATTGTAATTTTTACAAACCTCACACAAGAGATAAATCTCTTTGTTATGATTGTCTCTATGAATCATACAATCAAAAATTACCTATTCATAATCGCTACATTGTTTAGCATTTTACCAATATGCACTAGCGCAAATATCTATATAGATCAAAAAGACAAACGCTTTTATAGCTTCGGCTTAATTCCAGAAGATAGATCATCTTCATTATGCGGTCCTACTAGTTTCTTAAATCTTTTACTATCTGACCTTTATGATAGCGACCAGAACAATATTGAAAGTGGAATTGATTTTTCAAAAAAGATTACTGAAACATTAATTCAAAAGACCATAAATAACTCTAAAGGCTTATTGCTAGAAGATAAAATCGACGTAAACAATGGTCTTCAAGAATATGAACTTATTAAGTATATAGAGCGTTTTCAAAAAACTGAAATCTTAGATTTTAAATCAATAAGTCTCTACAGAACCTACCGAAACTACGGCGAATCTTTTTTCGCAGAAAGACTAGAGCTAAAAAAATTCGCATCATTGGCAAATAACCCGGAAAAACAAATTTGGTTAATTAAGTTTCAAGAGTTAAGAGTTACACCTCCTCCCTTTTCTAAAAAACCACCACATCTAGACTTTGATCCTGGCCTTGGTGACGATGTCCCCAGTAGATTCTTTCATTTCGTAACTAAAATAAAAACAAACGATGAAAATTCATTTGAATTGATCGATCCAGAAAATCCAAATGATATACTCAAACTTGAGCTAAGCCTTGAAAATGATCCTGTAACTAAAAAGACCATTAAAATTCTTAGGCCAAAAAGTAATAATGCTTTTAAAAATTTCTCGATCCGTCCCCCTTATCGAATCGAGCTCATAAGCATCATCGCAGGGTAAAAAATTCATAGCTCTTGAAATTCTTTATTAATATCTGCTAAGAGCAATAAATAAATTTCAAATAAGGATTAGTCGATATGAAAACAACTGCATTCGTTTTATCTGCATTTTTTAGCCTCTCAACATTAGGTAGCAATCTACAGAATCTTGAAGTAAAACACTATAACGATATTCGCTATGTTGGGTGCAAAATTGAAGGTTCAAAAGATGCCCTTGAAGTTATATTTAAACTTAATAAAAATAAAATTGTTTCTTATAGAACTATTTATGATCTATTTAAAACTGAAATCAAACTCAATAGATCAGAACTAAATGCTACTGAACTTTGGGTTCAATACGATAGTGCCTATGATACAAATTATGGTGTATTTATTGATCAAAAACGTGAATTAACCGCTGCAGGTAGCGTCTCTGCATGGACATCAGGAAATGACAGTGACAACTACCAGGCAGAATTTAACGACAATTTAGTAAATTGTTTCGATATCTAGATTTATTCCTTAAACCAACAACTAGGTCTGTCTTTTCCTAAAATTCCGGCAATAAATGTATCGAGTCTGCATTGATGACTAGGATATGAGTCGTATAGCGTCTCTG
>CAYWBR010000018.1:0-42417 GCA_964456675.1 uncultured Bacteriovorax sp.
GCGGTGGTTAATATATTGAGGTAGATGTGTGGTTAATTCATTTGCGGCGTCATCAATATTAGTTGAAGATAAAAAGACAACAAAATATTTATCTAGTTCTTTCTCAACTCGTAAAAATGTATAAGCAGGCTTTATATCGTCAAGGGTTTCAATTGTGATATTATGATTCAGAGTCGCCCAAATTGGTGAAGCGAACAGCAACGTAAATAAACAAAAAAAAATCAATTTCATAGAAGCCCCTTTGTATTCCGTGCATAAAAATTAATTTGAGTTTAGTAGAAAAATATAAAAAAAACATTGTAATGGTAATATATTCGCATTAAAAGTATGAGTGTATAAAAACTGTACACAATTAATAATAACTGGGCCAAATATGGTAAAATTAGTATTGTTATATCTTCATATTTTAGGGGCTTGCGTTTGGGTTGGGGGGCATCTCATTTTGATGGTTCGCTATTTGCCCGAGGCATTTAAGCTAAAGAGCTTATCTAATTTACTTTCATTTGAAGAAAAGTATGAAAAGATTGGAATGCCTTTTTTAATCATTCAGATTTTGACTGGTCTTTATTTGGCACAAGATTGGACCGATAATTACCGACAGTTTTTTGATTTAAGCCAGCCGGTTGTTAAAATTATTTGGATAAAGTTAGGGCTGCTGTTAACGACAATCTCTTTGGCACTAGACGTGAAACTAAGAATTTTACCAAAGATTTCCAATGAATCAATTCTTGATCTTTCTCTACACATAATACCAGTTACTTTGATGGGGTTAATGTTTGCGTTTTTAGGTATGCTAATTCGTTTTGGGGGTGTTATCTAAATGCATGATCGAGTTCTTGGATTATTCATTGGTGTACCTAAGCCACTTGTGAATGATTCTTCAGTTATTTCAGCTATGGAAAAATCTTCAGTAGAGGAGATTATTGTTTCAACTCAGGCAATCATAGGCGATGAAGTCTGCAATACCGTTCATCACGGTGGTAATAATCGCGTTATTCACCACTTTCCTATGCATAATTATGAGATCATTACTAATTATTACCCACAGCTAAAAAATATTATTGGGACTATGGGGGAAAATATTTTATCAGATATGCTTACCGATGAAAGCGTTTGCATTGGTGATGTTTATAAAATAGGTGAGGTTGAAGTTTTGGTGACCGAACCAAGAAAGCCCTGTCGAACGATTAATCACAAATATAAAGTAACGGGTCTTGCTCGTTTTATCCAAGAAAAGGCAATTACTGGTTGGTTTTACCGAGTTTTAGTGCCAGGAAAAATAAAAAAAGGAGACAGCATCGAGTTGATTAAAAGAAGCTATCCCGAAATTACTATTAAGTTTTGCGTGGATGCACTTTTAAATAACTACAATAGGGAGCATTTGAAAAAAATGGTTTCCTGTGAAGAATTGTCAATGAATTGGAAGCGACCAGCTCTAGAAATAATCCAAACCGGAATTATTCCCGATGACAAAAATCGTCTAGGTGATAATTAGGTTATTTATTTTTTTAAAATAACTTTCATGCATATCTTTTTCAAATTCCATATTATCACTGTAGCAAAAACCGAAACACTTATCCCAAACTGCTTTTTCTTCCATACATAAATAAAAGAAAACTTCATTGTGCCAATCTTTGAAATTATGAAAGAGGGACTTGAACATTTTTTCTTTGGTAGAAATATCATAGGAAAATTTTCCAGCAATTTCACTTTCTGGAAGCTTTAGGACTTGTGTGTTAAAGTTTTTACGACTGCGAATTTGGGCCATAACTTTTTTGGTGAAAGTTAAAGTTCCCATCGAAATGAGTGCCACCTGATTTTTAGTAAATTCGCTCATTATGGTTTTAGCTATTTCACCATAAATGCTTTCTAAGTTTTCAAGGTTAAACATTGGATGAAAATGAAATCCCACTAAATTGTTTTTTTGAGCAATGAGTTTTGCGCAATTCAAGCGAGTCTCAAGACTTGCGGTAAAATGTTCTTCGTTATCAATGACAACTTGAGGGTTAATTGACCAAGTAGTTATTACATTTTTGGGAATATCATTATCTAGCAGATAATCTATTTTATCTGATTTAGTTTTTAATTCTAAAATAACATTGGGATGGTTTCTGGCAAATTCAAATAGGTCTTTTAGCGCACCAAATTTGTTTTGCCAAAATAAAGAGTCAGATGATTGGCCAGTTCCAAAATGATAGGTTTTTTTAGGGTCAATTTCTATTTGATCTAAATATTTTTTTAAGTCTTTATGGACGCCAATTTTCCCTTCATTGTAAAAAGATTGAATGCTGCAATATGAGCAATCAAAGGCACAGCTTTCTACCGCGTCGATGGTTTGCAAGTTACAGCATACAGTTTTTTCTGAATAAACAGGACATGCACCGACAATATTGGCCTTGGTGTCGACAACGTGAGTGGAGTGTTGCGTGCGCTTATGTTTTTCGGAATTTTTAAATTCGGAGTAATCCAGTGGCGCTTTTTTTAGTGCTTCATGGTTGCGCCTTAGATCATCAAAGATTTTTGTTTTCAAACTGGCTTTTTGAATTTGCGGATAAGCTTGGATGAGAGATTTTTCAACATTTTCAAAAACGCTTTTTAAGGGTTCTTTTTTCCACTGTAAAAGATCAATCCCAAAAACGCATAAAAAGCGCAGTTCTTGTAGCGAGAACTGATAAGTGTCAATAATTTTATTTAAAAAATTTTTCGATCCATCATCCAGTAAGTGGTAATGAGAAATCTGCTGTAGCTTTTCCATATGTCTCTAAATGTAAAAATTTACTTATTTTTATCAGGTTTTTAATTTAAAATAAAGCATCGAGGTTAATATTTATGAATTTTAGGCCTGAGTTGTATCATCCAATAAGTGTGCATTTTCCTATTGTCCTGGTGTTTTTATTGGTTTTCCTTAAAATATTTTTATTGGCCACTAAGGATCAAAGACATAGGGAGATATTTTATCCTGTTTTTATTGGGGGAATTTGCCTTAGTTTGGTTTTTTCGATGGTTTCAGTTTATCTTGGTGATATGGCTTACGAAACTATAAAGACCAACGTTTGTTCACATCAAAGTGTCGGAGTCCATGACGATTATTCAAAATTGTTTTTGATCTTCTCAAGTCTTTGGTTGTTTTCAGAGATTTTATCTTTTTATTTCAGAGAAAAAGTCCGAAGAATAATCTATTTAAAACTGTTTACAGTATTAAGTATTCTCACCATGTCCTTTGTGACCTACTATCTTTTTAACACTGCTCATTCTGGTGCAAATTTAGTGTATGAAGAAGGGCTTGGTGTACATTCGGCAATGTTAAAAGAGTGCCAATATTTTTTTAAGAATAAAAATAATATTTAGAGTCTTTTACTTTTCGAAATAGAAAAATACCAATGTAATAAAATTAAATATGCACCAATAAAAAACCCCTCATGATAAGAGGGGTTTAACACTGAAAATGCCCAAAGGTCTAACAAACCTGTGTTTGGGGTAAATTTATTATAACATATTTATAAATTCGATCAATGTTGCGAGCTTGGGCCAATGAAGGCTACTTTGGAGACAAGGATGCTCAAGACACTGAAAATGCTAGAATTAATTATCCAAATTTTTTAAGAATCAATTCTTTTTAATAACTACTTCGCCTTTTTCATAATTAAACTCACTTCCGCGCATTGAGTGAGGAATACTGTAGACTAATAGAAGTACGATTGCGGCAAAAATCACTGGCCAGCGTCTTGGAATTTTTATGGTCATAAGAACGGCAAATAACCAAACGAGAACACCAATGAGAAGTTTATTGTCAGTTAGGTCTGAATCATATGGGAATCCGGCCCAATAGACGCCAAAGGCGTGTTTTTGAACGAGAGGCCCCAAGAATAAACCTCCAACGGTTAACGAGCCAAGTGTGAAGCGAGAAATTTTAACAAAACTTTGTGTTTTAAATAATGCTTCAAAAAGTGCTGTGGCCGAAAAAAGCATAGAGAAGAACATAAAAAAGACATGTGGACCTAAAATATAAATTGGAACATCACCTTTAAAGCGAATAATGATTGGATCATTTTCATTTCCAAGTTCTTCTGTTTTTCCTTTATCGCTAAGTTTAATGAAGTACTTAAACTTACCAGCTGGTGGCTGTTGTTTTAGATTAAAGGTAAGAGCATTGTTTTGCTCTATTAGATTTTCGGTTGTCCATGTATCGTTGGTTGGGTAGCGTTTATAGGTTATTGTGCCAGTTGTGTCTTTTGAGCTTTTAGGAATAAAAATAGGTGCATCTGTATTGCCACCATGACTTCTTGGAAGTTTCACTTTTATTTTATTCGCTTCATCAAGTGAGATGGTAAATTTTTTAGGGTAAGTTGGCCCTGTTGTACGCTGATAGATGATAGAGGTCAGCATAAGCAATACGGCCAAGGGAATTGTTATTTTAAAGTTATTTTTCATTGATTATCCGTGCAAGTAATAATATGACATGTTTGATATATCAAACATGGACTATTTATGCAATACAATAAAGCAGTATTTATCTTCACTAGTTTATTCTTTTTTTCTTCTTTGCAAAGCTTAACTTTTGCAAATTTAAGTAACCAGACAACTTCATCAGTAAATTCATTACCCAGTGGCCAAGCTGTTGGTCTTTATGGAGCAAAGGCTTTCGAATGGGAATTGGTGGCAACTTCTGAACAAATCAAAGACAATGAAAATCATGAAGTTAATGGTGTGTACTCATCGTTAAAAAATTCCTTGGTTTACTCCATTACTGACCAAGATCAATTACGTTTTTATGGCTCCTATGTAATAGAGGATTATAAAAAATATAACGATAAAAAGTATTTTGAGTTCGCAGAACTTATGTATCGAAGAAAATCAATACTTAATTATGATGAGCATGGGTTTAATTTAGACTTTGAATTAAAATATGGCAGGGTGGTTGATACAGAAATTAAAAAACTTTGGGGATTTGATTCTGAAACTATCCCACAAATTATTTTAAAAAAACGCCTGGGAAATGGCTTTAGTGTTGAGCTAAAAGCCAGACATCATTTCTATCACCGCAATACCAATAAGGCCCGCGCTATTGCCCACGAAGATCGGTTTTATTTATCTGGTTATAAATTGTTTGAGAGAAAATATTTATTGGGAACGGAGTTAAAGTTTCGTCATAAAATTTATACAGGAAGACATTACTCCTATGCCAAAGGAAAATATATCAGCAAGGATTATGAGGAATTATTTTTAAAACCAAACTTAATGGTCTTTTTTGATCGACGGTTTGCTCTTGAGGGTTATCTTGAGTCAAAGCTTACGATGAGTAACGATGGACGCAGAACTTCGGAGTTATTAAAAGATGAATTCTTAATTGGAGCAGCTCTTTATTTAACAATTTTTTAACTAAGATTTAATATATAGGAAGTTACTATGACATTAAAAAAATTTCATATCATGGGCCTGCTATTTTTAGCGTTAAACTCAAACCTAGTTGCCAAAATTCACAGTGTGTACGATGTTCAAAATAAAATAATCATTCCTGTAACTGATTTTTATTCACATTTGTCACGTGAGCAGTATGTGGTAATGGGAGAGTTTCATAACGACTCGGCCATTCAAAGTGCCGAGGGCGAAATCATCGAAAATGTTTCTAAAAAGGTGCCAGGCACCTTTAAGGTTTCCTTGATGTGGGAGTTTTTAGATTTTACCGATCAGGAAAAAATAGCTGATAATTTTTTAGCGTTCAAAGAAAACCAAATTGATTCAAAAGAACTTATTACAAATACCGCTGGCGACCAAAATTTAGAATATATTTTTATGATGGAAGCCATTAAAAATGCAGGGGGAGAATTGTTTGGATTGAATCTTCCAAGAAATCTAAAACAAATCGTTATCAAAAACGGATTAGAATCCATTGATAAAAAACTAGTACCAGACTCTCATTATCTTGGCGGAAAAAACTATTATAACCGATTCAGTGAAGCGATGGGGGGGCATTTACCGAGTTCTAAGTTAGATGCTTATTTTTTGGCCCAAAGTCTAACTGACTCTGTGATGGCCCATCATATTTATCTAAATCAAAGGGATTTGAATTTTATTGTTGCGGGAAGTTTCCATACTGATTTTTTTGATGGAACAGTAGAAAAATTAAAAAATGCAAATGCAAAAAACATCGCACTTCTAAAATTAGTGAACGTCAAAAACCTCACAATAGAAGAAAAGTCGCTTTACATGAATGGGGATAATATCTATGGAGCTTTTGCAAATTACATAGTTTTTTGTGAGGAATAAATAATGAAGACTTTAGCGGCATTTATTTTTGTATTTGGTATTTATCAAAGCGTATACGGAGAAATCGTTCACCAGATGAACGTTGAGCTTAAACCTTTAAGTAACGAAATTTTTGTAAAAGACACGATAAGGTGCCAGGCACCCTTTAGAAAATCTTTAAGTTTTAAACTTCACGCAGGTTTAGTTCCAAAGCTAATAAATTCCCAAAATGATAAATTACACTTTGTGAAAACAGAAATTATCGATCAGCAAAGTAATCTTCAAGTAAATGAGTATTTTATTGATAAACTCTGCGACGCCAAAGGGATAGAGATTTTCTATCAAGGCAAAATAAATCACCCGATAAAAGAGGTGGAAGATCCCTATTCTCGTGGGACAGCTGAAACACCAGGATTAATTACGGAAACTGGTGTGGTGCTTTCAAGCGCAACTTATTGGTATCCAATTTTATCGAATCAAAAAGATTTTATTAAGTTTAATTTATCGGTAAAAGATGATTTGGGTTTTTCATATATGACTTCAGGTGAAAAAATTGCTGAAAATGAATTTGTCGAGACAACTCCACAAGAAGAAATATATCTAATTGGGGCAAGGTTTCAGCAATATTCTGAGATAGGTAAAACTTCAAATATTGTGATGTCGGCCTATTTGAGAAATCCAGATCAACAAATCGCAGCCAAGTATTTGAGTGTGACTGATGGTTTCTTAGATCGATATAATAAAATGATTGGAAACTATCCATATAAAAAATTTGATTTGGTTGAAAATTTTTGGGACACCGGTTTTGGAATGCCTTCATTTACGCTACTTGGTGAAAATATAATTCGATTACCTTTTATTATAAATACTTCTTACCCACATGAAGTCTTACATAATTGGTGGGGCAATAGTGTGTATGTTGACTATCAAAGAGGCAATTGGTGTGAGGGGCTTACTTCTTATATGGCAGATCATCACAATGCTGAATTATCAAATATGGGAGCACAATACAGAAGAGATGTACTCAATAAATATACAGAATTCGTAACGGATAAAAATGAATTTCCACTAAGTAAGTTTATCGGTAGATTCTCTGCCGCTAGTGAGGCAATTGGTTATGGTAAATCGCTTATGTTATTTCATATGTTGAGGATGAAATATGGAAATGATGTATTTAAAAAATCTCTTAGCGGTTTTTACAATAATTATTTATTTAAAAATGTTTCATATGCTGAAATTCAAAAAAGCTTTGAAATGCATACAGGGGAAGATCTAACTTCCTTTTTTGCTCAATGGGTAGAACGTGTAGGTGCTCCAGTTGTTTCGGTAAAAAATGCAACAGTGTCCTTTGTTGATGGCAACTATCATTTAAAGTTAACACTTTTACAGGATCAAAATAGTGAAGCTTTTTCAATGCAAATACCTTTAGTTGTATCACTAAAAGGGGAGAGTTTATCAGAGGTAGTCGTTGTTGACTTTAATTCTAGAATACAAAATTATGATTTAGTATTTAAAAGTCGTCCCTATCACTTAAGGGTTGATCCGGAATTTGATGTTTTTAGGAAAGTGTCAGTAGATGAAATTCCACCAACAATGACGATGGCACTAGGGGCTAAAAATACTTATTTCATTCTCCCTAAAAAAACAGATATCAAAGATGAAGAAAATATCGCTTATATGAAATTTGTAAAAGAAGTAAGTAGTGCTTTATCAAGAGAAGGTAATATTCAAATTTTTTATGCGGATGAAGTAGCAACACTTCCAAGTAATGCTAATGTTTGGGTGCTTGGCTACAATAATCAATATTCGACAGGTGTTAAATCAGCGCTTAAAGATCAGGATGTGCAATTCTTGAATGATCGAATCATCGTTGACCAAAAAGATTTTTTAATAAGTGATCATAGTTTTGTATTTGTAGCGAGAGAGCAATCGCTAAACTCCACATTAGTACAAATTGCTTCGCCTTTTTTAATAAGCTATGAGGCCCTTGCCAAAAAATTAGTACATTATGGCAAGTATGGATCCTTAGTTTTTAAAGATGAAAAACTTCTTAATGTACAAAAAGGTATATGGGCAGTTCAAAATTCAAGGCTTTCCATTTACCCGTTGCAAACAGATGGTTATATTTCAACAGATGCTCCTGCAGCACTAAAAGTGAGAAGAAATCTTGAAAATTAATTTATTTTATCTTTTTGTTTTTTTTAATCTTATTTCTTTTGCAATTAAGGCCAGTGACGATCGAGTTATGTTGGGCAATACCGTTTTTCGTTTTTTAAACCAAGAAGAAGCAAGAATTTTTCTTTCTTCAACTGACAATTACACTGATCATCTAACTAAATTAGATTTGTCGCTTTACCATGGAACTAGTCAAGATATTTCAATAAAAGATCATTTGGATTTTTTAAAATCTACCGCGCTTGGGTGGACACCTACAGAAAAAAATAAATTAAAACTTATGATAGAACAATATGATGTTGTTCTTCATTCTTTGGGAATAGTTCATTTATTGCCGAGTGAAATCAAACTCATCAAGACCAATGGTAAAGATACTTTTAATGCCCACTACACGCGTGGTAATGGAATTATTTTCCCTGCAATTAATGGGGAAGAAATCAAAACAGATATTGGCACCTTTTATCACGAAATGTTTCATATTTTTAGCCGGCACAATGCTCATTTTCAAGATTCACTCTATGGGATATGTAATTTTGAAAAAATTCCTGAATTAAAATTATCAACATCTTTAAAAGATATTCAAACAACTAACCCGGATGCTTTTTTGTACCAGCATGCGGTTGTTTTAAATAAAGATGGAATTGAGTTCCAGTCCGTACCATTCATGTATTCCGGTATTAAACAAAGTGATATTAATGGACCAGTAAACGAAGCATTAGTCTATAAATTAGCAATGCTCGACATTACCACTAGCGAATCTAGTGAACCTAGTATGTATAAAACCAGTGAGACTAATTATAAAGAACGAGTGATGGCCAATTCTCATTATTATATTCATCCAGAAGAGATTATGGCCGAAAATTTTAGATTACTGCTTCTTACTTATACTAAAAACGAAATAAAACCTAAGATTACTTATCCTTTGGCGCTAGATCGATTATTGAGCTTTCTTAGAGGTATGAAATGAAAAAACTGTTGGTTATTTATTGCCTTTTATTTTTAAAAATTACACTGGCAAGTATTTCTAGCGTAGTTTATAAAAATGTCGAAGGAAAAAACGAAAATGCTCAAAAAATTATTTCAGAAGAAGAACTTCTAAATGCTGAACGTTTATTAAAGATCCATATTGTCACTACAGAGCAAGGAAAAGAGATTACTCATTCAAACGAAATCATTAAAATTGATCGCAATGGTGAGACTATTTCTTGGAAATTCAAAAACAGTGAAATTGACATTTTTGCAGAGAAAAAACAAAATCTTGTCATTTTATCGAGCACAGAAAAGGGCATAAAGACAACTCGAACCTATAATTTACGCTCTCAATGGCGACAGTCTTATTTTCATGGGATGGAGGATTTTTTTCTTTCTAGTTCTAACGATTTAAAATTTCATGCATTTGGAACAACTTCCCATGCCAAATTAAAATTGGGTGAATTTATTGCCAAAAAAGAACATAATGCTGAAAATCTTATTGTAATAATTATATCTTTTGATGTCTGGAAATCGTCTTTTTTGAAAGGGCGATTTTGGTTTAATAAAGAGCAAAAAAAATTAGTTCGCTACTATGAAGATAAAACTTGGGGAACGTGGCATTTATAAGTGTTTATCAGAGGGATTATGATGAAAAAGTTTCTGTTATTGATTACTGTTTGGATTTTAACATTTAACGCTTTTGCCGAAGTAGATATTTTTAACACATATATCTGGAAAGGCCCTACTCAAAAAAAATGGTATGAATGGTGGTATTATAAAGTTGTAATTCCTGAAACGAATGAATCATTTTATTTTGTCTATGGCATAGTGAATCCTGCCGATACTGAGCATAAATTAAAGGGGACTCGGGCCCATCTGGGCGCAGGGGATTTTAATCGTAAACTGATTATCGATCGACACTTACCAGTTTCTTCTTTTAACGCATCTAAAGTGGACACTTACGTTAATATCGATGGCAATTCGGCAACAGATCGATACGTCGAAGGTAGTCTTGTAAATCCTAATGGAGAGAGTTTATCTTGGGATTTTTCAATTGATAAAGAGTGGGGATTTAATGCCATGGGATGGGCGATGGATGATCAAATCACCAATATTTTTTGGTATCCTGTTCAAGCTTCCGCAAAGTGCTCTGGCCGAGTTATAAGCAACGGAAAACTTCACCAATTTGTAAACGCTCCCTGCTACCAAGATCGTAATTGGGGCGTTTCTTTTCCAAAGTGGTGGGCATGGGTAGTTTCCAACCAATTTGAAAATTATCCAGAGACAGTTCTTGCTGTTGGTGGTGGCCGTCCAAAATATTTTGGAACAAATTTTAAATTTGAGGGCGTGGCAATCGGTTTAAAGCACCGAGGTTTAGAATACGCTTTTAGACCAAATGATTTGGATCTGGTTAAAATAAATATTAATTATGGCACTTGGGAGATGAGCGCCATAAACAAAACCCATAAAATTGAAATTGTCGCTAAAGCCCCTAAAGCTAAATTTATGGATTTGCAATTTATGACTCCTGATGGATTTATGTTTCATGATTACGAAACACTAACAGGAGAAGTCTGGGTAAAGCTTTATAAGAGAAATGGGCTAAAGTTTAATTTAATGGAAACACTTTATTCTCAATATGCAGGCATTGAGTACGGTTCCCCAACAGAGTACCCGGAAGAGTTGTATTTTAAGCGATAGGGTTGAATAAAATTCTTTACTAGTTGAGTCATAATGGGTAAATGAACTTTCTTGTTGAAATTTTTTATTGGAGTGGGCAATGTTACCTGAAGACGTACAAGCATTATTAGGTGGTATTTTGTTTTTTTTCGTTATGAGTATTCTACTTTTATCGCAAAAAATTAAGGCTTCGGAAGATAAACCAGTATTTAACGATTATCAAATTAAAGTCGTGAGATTCCTTAAATAAATATTAAATAAGATTCCCATTGCGTTTTGTTGCACTTTCTTTCTACAATACTGTTGGAGTTTGAAAGTGCATCGCTCATTCTAATACAGTTCATTCGATTATAATGCCTAAAACTCTCTAAATTCCGAAAATTTTTATTGCATAATTTGATAAACCTAGGGATAGGGGAGGCCCGAACAATTATGAGTCAAGACACAATATCACGTTTAAGACTACAGGCTTTAGGAAGAAAAATTAGAAATTTTACCCAACCTCTAGACAATATGGGGCGGGTAAAAAAAGTTAGTGACTACTATGGTGAATTAATTTTTGATTTTAAAACGTCGCAAGATATACCGGATGCAGTAAAAAGAGAAATTTTAAGCGAAGTGGATAAGGGCTCTGTTGTAAAAAAAGAACACGCTGAAATTGTGGCCAAGGCCGTTACTGATTGGGCCGCGATAAATGGGGCCACTCATTTCTGTCACTGGTTTCAACCATTGACTGGTGGTACTGCAGAAAAACACGATGCATTTTTTCAGCTAAATAAAGATGGAAAACCTATTGAGAGACTTTCTGCCGGACAACTTATGCAAGGTGAACCTGATGCCTCATCTTTTCCTAATGGTGGGTCCCGCTCTACTTTTGAGGCCCGTGGATATACGACTTGGGATTTATCAAGTCCGATGTTTTTGGTGGAAGGTGTTAATGGGCGCACTCTTTGTATTCCAACTGCATTTGTCTCTTATCACGGTGAAGCTCTGGATGTAAAAACACCGCTTCTTCGCTCTATTGCAAAATTAAATCAAGAAGCGACTAAGTTTTTAAAATTGGCAGGCCACAACGAAACGGAGTCTGTACACGTAACCTGTGGAGCCGAACAAGAATATTTTTTGGTGGATAAAGCATTTTATTATGCTCGCCAAGATTTGGTTATGACAGGCAGAACTCTTTTTGGTGCGCTTACAACTCGTAATCAACAATTGGAAGATCATTATTTTGGACTTATCCCCGACAGAGTTTTGGCATTCATGCAAGAAGTTGATTATGAACTTCATCGCCTTGGTGTTCCGGCAAAAACTCGCCACAACGAAGTTGCACCAGCGCAATTTGAGATAGCTCCGATTTTTTCTGAAGCCAATGTGGCCGCAGATAACAATCAATTATTAATGTCGGTTTTAAAAAGGGTAGCAGAAAAACACGAAATGGTTGTGCTTCTACACGAAAAACCATTTGCCGGAATTAACGGTTCAGGAAAACACGTTAATTGGTCGATGAGTGATAATACGGGTTTAAACCTATTAGAACCAGGGGCAGAACCTCATCAAAATATGAGATTTTTAGCGACAGTCGCGATGATTCTTGAAGCTTTACGTAGAAATTCTGAAATGCTCAGAATGGCAATATCAGGCGCAGGCAACGACCATCGCTTAGGAGCAAATGAGGCACCTCCAAGTATTATCTCTGCTTATTTAGGAGATACTTTAAATTCAATTTTTAAATCGATTCATGAGGATACAACCTTCACTCCACGGGAGAATAAGGTAATTGATTTAGGTACAAATAAACTAGCGCATCTTTTACGCGACAATACTGATAGAAATCGTACATCTCCTTTTGCTTTCACTGGTAATAAGTTTGAATTTCGTGCTGTTGGTTCAAGTCATGCCATAGGATTTCCTATGACTATTTTGAATTCAGCAGTGGCAGAGGTTATGATGGAGTCGAATATTCTTTTGGCCAATGATTTACAAAGTGGCTCATCGATTGATTCGGCACTTACTAATATCATTAAGCATTGGACTAAAAACGCATTTCATGTGGTTTTTAATGGCGATGGATACTCAAGAGAATGGGTTGAAGAAGCTAAAAGACGTGGACTTCCAAATCATAGAACCACTCCAGATGCTTTAAAAGTGTTGGCCCAAAATGATAAAACTGAGTTTTTACAAAAGTTAGGTGTTTTCCAAAAAGAAGAAATCGATACTCGCTATAACGTTCTATTAGAGCGTTATATAAAGGTCCGTGAAATTGAATTTGAGACCATGGTGGATATGATTCATCAGTCAGTTATTCCCTCTGGATTAGAGTACAAAAACTTTTTGGGTCAAATCATTAAAGGCCAAAAGGAAATCGGTTTAAGTTCACAATTTGAAACCAATGCATATAAATCTGTTTCTTCTAAAATTGATGAAATAAATGAAAAAGCAAACCAGCTTCAAAAAGAAGTGCATGCTCATATTGATGATCATCAAAAACACGCAGAGAAAATCGCCAATGAACTAATGCCATTATCGATTAGTATCGCAACGATTTGTAATGAACTTGAAGAATTAATCCCTACACATTTTTATCGTTTGCCTAAGTATTACGA
The DNA here is from genome assembly GCA_964456675.1 of uncultured Bacteriovorax sp. Lineage (GTDB taxonomy): Bacteria > Bdellovibrionota > Bacteriovoracia > Bacteriovoracales > Bacteriovoracaceae > Bacteriovorax. The sequence continues at coordinate 13,677 of CAYWBR010000018.1, forward strand.
CATGCTCTTTTTGCGCTAGTAACTTTAAAGGGCCTTGTTAAGAGGCCCTTTTGTCAAAATTTTGTCTGCTTATACTAATTCTAACATCTTTAAACATTCTTAAGATTTGCTGGCCACATCGTTTTGGTCGGTTAATCCTAATTCTGTACCTTTCACTGTTTCAAGGATGAAAAGATGAAAACTAATATGAAGTTCTTACTTGCCCTTTGTGGCTTTTTAACTGCCCTATCTCCAATTACTGCTTATGCTTTCCCTAAGGCTCCATTTAATGCCTTAGAGGTTAATTTAAAATCAAATGAACAGCTTGATCCCAATTATGACTTTAACGGAATTGTAAAGCTCTCTAATTGTTCTGGGTCTCTGGTTCGCTTTGCGGGAATGCAGGATAGTGCAAAAGCGGTGATGATGACCAATGGTCATTGTGTATCGACTGGAATGTTTGGAGGGATGATTAAGCCAAATACGGCCATGGTAAACGAAGCTGTATCGCGCTCATTTAAAGTATATAACCGCGATGGAAAAATGGTTTCAATCAACGCGACGAAACTCATGTACGCTACAATGACCGGCACTGACGTTGCTTTCTATGAATTAAATGAAACTTATAAAGACCTTTTAGCGAAGGGAGTAGACTCCTTTGATTTCGATGGCAATAGACCGACTCTTGGATTGAAAATCGATATTGTTTCGGGTTACTGGGATCGTGGATACCGCTGTAATATAGATGCATTTATCCATACTTTAAAAGAAGCTGATTATGTTATGAAGGATTCTATTCGCTATACAAATTCAGGGTGTAACACAATTGGAGGAACTTCTGGCTCTCCAATAATTGAAAGTGGAAAAAGAGTAGTCATCGGTATTAATAATACAGGGAATGAATCTGGTAAAAAATGTACAATGAATAACCCGTGTGAAGTAGATGAGCGCGGAAATATACAAGTTAAGGCAAAAGCATCTTATGGCCAGCAAACTTACCACGTGTACTCGTGCTTAACTCTTGATTTTAAAATCGATGTGAATAAAGCAGGTTGTGAGTTATTTAAAGGTAAGTAAATTAAAAAAGCCACTTTAAAAGTGGCTTTTTAGTTAATTCTTTCGACAAAAAAGGGGCTGAGAATTATTTAAAATATTAGCAGACGCTCGTTTTTGATTTTCGTTAATTTTCAGAAACCCTTTATTGACTATGCTAAATTCTGAAATATATTTATCGAATTCATACTGACATTTACCGGTTTCAAATTCTAAATCTTTGGTAGACTGTTGAGACGCGGGATCCGATAGATCGGTGACAATCATTTCACATCCACCAATTTTTTTTCCCTTAATGTTTAAATCTACTTTCCAGCGACCAGCAATTTCATAAATTGTGATGCTTCTATCTTTACTTGCAATGCAATCATATTTAATGTCTTTGGCCAATGTGTTTACTGAGATAATCGTTAAAAAAGTAATTAATATTGTTTTCATTTTTTTTACTCCAAATTTTATTATTTGTTGGGTGAACAGTAAGGAATAGAGTGGCTAGAGCAATGCATATTTCCTTTACCCATATGGGCATATTCCCATGTGTTAATTCGCTTCATATTTAACTTTCTTTTGCTAAATTCCGCTTGAAGGTAATCATTAAAAACTCCATTTTCCGAATCGGGGATAACATAGTTTCTGTTCATGACCACCCCATTTGTAGCACCAGGAAGAACCGAGTCTACTTCGCCCGGTGCTAAAAGTACTTTTTTTCCCGTTTGAGGATCTATTGTCGTGCCTTGGCCTTCAAATAAACTTGGTGCTTCAATAACGTTAAAATACTTTGAACATTGAGGCAATTTTGCAAGAATGGCTTGTTTGGTTTTTTTAGTGTCTTCATCAATACTTTGTTGAATTAAGTTATTTAGATCTTTAAGCTCTTGATCTTCGTTTATTACTGCTAGCATCTCATGGTTTAGAACTTCTTTGTATGTAGATTCACAAGTAATCATGGCATCTTCCTGGGCCTTAAATTCGGCACGATACTGCTCCATATATTTATCTCTTTCTTTTTTGTAGTTATCGAAATCACGTTGAAATTTTTCTTCTGCAGTTAGTTCGGCAAGAACAGACAAGCGCTCGTATAGTTTTTTTAAAAATACACTTTTGACTTTCTTGTCAGTACGATTTTCAGGGTTTAATTGTTCAATTTTATCTTTAACTTTACGGTTATATTGCATGCAAAGTTGTTTAGAATTTCTTGCTCTTAATTGATCACTTTCTTTTTGAAGTTTATCGTCCTTATATTGAGGAGTATGTTCAAAAAATTTGCGGTTTTTAGAAGAGCTGTCGTTCATTAACTCCAAAGCCTTTCTTGGGCTTGCCACCATAAGAGAAAATTGACATTCACGAGGTCTTCCATCTTCGAAGAATGTAGGAAGTATTTTAAAAATTTCGTCAACATGTCCAACTCTTAGCCAGGAAGTTTTGATTTCAATTACATTTTTCAAATCGCCACAGATGTCGGCTTTCATATTTTTCCCCATATTGTCACCGAGTAAGCATAGCCCACCTGGTGCACCTTCGATATTTCCTCCCATTTCTCCCGAGCCAAATGACTTGCCTTCCACAAAACTTGCGTCTGGATTTTTAGTGAAATATTTATTTTCTTCATCGTAATTAGGGTAATCGGCTTTTAGTGGTTTACCACTATTAATTGGGCATTTGGTAATGTTGGCCATTTGCGAAGTCGCATTTGCACCGTTGGTTCCTCTGGTGTAACTTTCAAGTTGACGAAGTTCTGGCCTGCCCGTTTGTGGCGATATAAATGATTCGAACCAATCTTGCTGCCAAGTATATGTTGGAGCGACGAAGTGATTTAATTTTTCAAGTCTAAGTTTGATTTCTTTTTTAGGAACTTTTTGTTCTTCTAGTTTTTTTTGTAGAGACTCTTTTACTTTGTTAAATTCATCTACGGTGTATAGTGGCAAAATAACATCAGGAGTTTCTTCTGCTTTATAGGAATCAAATATATTCATAATAAAGTCACGAGTAACATTTACCGCAGCTGGCCCTGGTCTAAATGGTGCATTGGAGACCACAAAGGCCTGGACTGGGTATGTGTCATCAACAAGCTTTGCACCAGTGGTAGGGCACTTTGGTGCCTTTGAAACATCTGGGCAATAGGCGAGAGTGTTTAGAGAAAAAGAAAGTGCGAGTAGAGGAAGGTTTTTTTTTAAATTTATCATATTCCTTATGCCTTAAAAAAGGTTAACAGATAAAATTATTTTAAACATAACTTAGAAAATTTGCTGAAAAATGAGAATGGGGTGAGATTTTCCTCACCTATAGGCAAAAATACCAATATTTCTAGGAGAGAGTGCTTCATTGAAGTAGCACTCTAGTTTTACATGGTAGCCTCTTTCTAATAGATACAACGATCTATCTAGTAGAATGTAAACTTCCAAAGCTCGTCCCAGTTTCCAACGAAAGAGATTTGCTACATAGAGTTTTCGCATAAGTTCACCGTTTTTTTGTTCTTGATAGAATTGGTCAAGTTCAAAAGGGGATGGAAGTTCTAAATTCAAATTTTGTAACTTAGGAAGTGCATAGTCACTAAAAGCACCATGGTAGTCTCTTGTGTTATTTTCTCCAACATCGAAAATGTCAGTTAGTTGGTGTTTGTGGTAGAGCCAAAGATGCAAAATATAGCGAAAATATTTTACTAGTTTCATCGTTTCGTACTCGTTTCGTTCAATTTCTCCATGAGCACGGGTTGCCAAGGTGAGGGCGTAGACGGACATGTTTAAATATTTATTTTTGTAGTGTTCACTTTGAGGAAAATCATTCGTTGGGTGCATCTTGTGATAGCAACACCCAAAATTCAAGAGTCCAAAAGTTTGAAATGCCACTGAAGTTGTTATGACATTATTGGCGAGATTTCCACAGGTATGGAGTCCGATGACAAAACTTTCAGAATTAACTATTTCTTTTAATCTTACTTCATCTTTTTTATGGTCCCCAAAAGTTAAATTAACAAAGCTTAGGGAATTGGCAATGGGAAGTTTTCTAAAACGCTCAGCTCGTTTTTGGCCTAATGCTTGGAACTCTTTATTGGTGTCGATACTGATGCTCTCGATCCCGTGATAATGTGCAAGAGTTCGTGCTAAATGCCCAACTCCTCCCCCGATATCAACAATATGACGAAAGGGGTTTTCTTGTTTAAAATTTTTTAATACGGGTATAATTTTTTGAATTTCATGACGCTTTTTAAGTTTTACGCCTTTAAATGCCCAGTCTTCAAGAGGAAGATCTTCCCTTTCTTCTATGTTAGGAATAGAGGTCAAAAAATTTGCATGATCAATAATTTTTTGAGTCTGACTTCCCTTTAGGCGAGATACTTCTTTGTTGCAGGTGAATTCATAGAGTTCATCATCAGATAGTGCCATAAGTTCATTGATATAGATGGAATCGATGGCATCTAGAGAATTTGGATAGCGATTTAAAATCTCATTCAAGTAAAAGGTATTAAATGGAGTGAGAAAATCTTCTAGTTCTTTCTTTCTTTTCAAAATAGTCGGGATATCTAGAATCGCATTAAGTTGTTTCATTATAAAAGTATTGGAAAAAGTTCTTAAAAATAATTATGATCTATACATGTTTTTAACGTAAACAATATGTTTTTTAAAGAGGTTTCCCCATGGATTCTACAAACAAAATAAAACTGCCCCAAAAAAAGCTCAGTTTTGAGTATCGAGGGTTGAAAGTAGCTGTTTTTGGATTGGGGGTTAGTGGAATTTCGGCCATAAAATTATTAGTAGAGCTTGGGGCCGATGTATCGGTTTTTAATCGAGGAAGCTCTTCTGAGTATTACCAAAGGGAAAAACTTCAAGGTCTAGTTGATATCAAAAATTGCTACAGTGATAATATTGTAAATAGCGATGTTATTGCCCAAAATCAACTAGTGATTTTGTCTCCGGGAATTCCTCGCGAGCACGAACTTTTGAATGTTGCTCATCAAAAAAATATTCCGATATGGGCAGAAATTGAACTTGGTTATGAATTTTGTGATAAACCAATAATTGCCATAACTGGTACAAATGGTAAAACTACCACCACTACCTTGATTGGTGAATTAATTGAAAAATCAGGAAAAAAAGTATTTGTAGGTGGTAATATTGGAACACCGTTTTGTGAATATGCAAGAAACCAAAAAGATGTGGATGTGGTCTTATTAGAACTTTCGAGTTTCCAGTTAGAGAGCATTGTTAATTTTAGACCAAATATCGCTTTGTTTTTAAATCTTTTCCAAAATCACGGCGAAAGATATAATAGTATTTCTGATTATGGATATGCAAAAACAAGAATTGCATTGAATATGAAAACCGAAGATACGCTTATTTATGCATCTAATTTTCAATTTGTCGATCAGTGGGCCAAAAATCTAACCTGTAAGACCATTGCCATTGATATAGATAATTTACCAGTATTGTTTGATCGAAAAAAATTAAAAATTCCAGGTATCCATAATGTCATTAATGCGACATTTGCACTTTTGTCTATTCAAGGTTTAGCTCTCGATTCTAATAAAGTTATTCAGGCACTTTATGAATTTAGGGGGGTTCATCACCGCATAGAATTTATAGAAAACAGTTTAGGTTTTATTGCCTATGACGATGCTAAGTCAACAAATTGGGATGCCACTCTTACTGCGCTAAAAGCAGTTGTTAGAGAGGATAAAAATTTAAAGCTGATATTGGGTGGTAAAAAACGAGGGAATGGGGATTCCATTATGCCTTATCTGCAAGAGATCAGAAATTCTGTGAATGAAATCTTACTCATTGGTGAGATGGGAAAAGAAATAGAACAAGAGTTAGTGCAATTAAACGTAGAAACAGTTCCTTTTAGATATTTAGAAAAAGTAGAGACTATCGTTTCTATTTTAAGTGCAGAAAAATTTACTGGAACGCTGTTGTTTTCTCCGGCATTTCCTTCATTTGATCAATTTAAAAACTATGAAGAAAGAGGGATGTGTTTTCAGCGCTCGTTAACGAATAGGAGCCAATCGTAATTGTTGATAAGACGCTATACTGCGTTCGTTTTGAAACCTTGGCTTAATGGGTTCTTGATTGTTCGAACTCATGCGCACTGGGTCAATTAAAACGATTTTAAAGAAAAATAGGACTAAAATGGCCAAGACATAGTTTGCATACAAGATTCTCATGAACTGAATTCTCCACAAATGAATTGGTTTAAGATACACTAGCTGTCGCGCTAGAAGCTATTCGGGAAAATTAATTCAATACTTGAGGCTTTTTGTCTAAAATTTATATTAAAGTTCGTAACAAGGTAATTTTTATGGCCAAAGAAAAATTTTTAACCACAGAAGAAATCAAAAATAATATTAAAAAGATGCAGAAATTTTTAGAAAAAGAGCGATTAGATGCTTTTTATTTATCTACTTTTGATATTTTTTTAAACGAGTACGTACCTCTTGTAGATAGTCATCGCTATTATTTGACGAATTTTACAGGTTCCACAGCAGAGGTAGTTGTTCCTAAAAAAGGCAAAGTGCAATTATTCGTTGATGGGCGCTATCACGAGCAAGCTGACCTAGAGTGCGAGCAAGGGATTGTAGAAGTTCAAAAGGTACCTTACGGGCAGTCAATTCAAGAGGCAATGCTTAGTTGGATAAAATCTAATAAGGTGATGTGTTTAGGTATTGAAGCTGATCGGGCCGATTTGTTTTTAACTAGAAAATTTGAACGAGTAACTAAAACAAAAATGTTTTTCAACGCGGAATTAAATAACGTAATTCAATTTTTAAAACCAGAAAGCGTGGGCAAGATATATGAGTTAGATTATTCACTTGTTGGAGAGACAACTGCCGAAAAATTAAAACGAATCCTTAAGCCTGGAGAGGCTATTTTTATAACAGCGCTTGATTCGATTTCGTGGCTAACGAATACTAGAAGATTTGAGCTTCCTTTTCAAAGCACTTTTAGGGCGAAAGCATTGGCCACTTATGAAAGAGTGTATTTATTATTAGAAAATTTAGAAGGTGAGTTTCAAAACGAAGCTGTAGAAGTTTTTCTTGGAGAATTTCATAAAGTAGAAGATTTTTTTGAATCAATTAAATTTCACGAAGAGACAATGCTTTCTTGGGTGGATGAGCGACCGTTTAAAATAGATCGTATTTATTTTTCAGAAAGAACAATTAATGCATCTGATTTTGAAAAACTGCAAAGTTTTTTTGGTGAAGATAAGCTGCAAAATTTAGCAGAGGGTTTAACGCCATTTCATGCAATTAAAAATGCAGTAGAGGTTCAATCTTTTGAAAGTAGTTTCAATCGAGCAGACACGGCAATTTTCAACACTATTCAATGGACAAAAAATGCATTAAAGAATGGAGAGCATGTTGATGAATTAAAATATTATCATCAATGTAATCAATTTTACAAAGAGACAGGAGCATTGTCTCAATCTTTTAATACTATTGCTGCGTTTGGCGCCAATTCATCCATTATACATTTTTCTAGTCCCAGCGAAAATGTTAACTTCACAGAGAACCAACTTGTACTTTTAGACTCAGGAGCTTATTACGAGTCGGGTTACGCCACAGATACAACGCGCACTTTTTTATCCGGTGGTACTGCTAATGATAAGCAAAAAGAAATTTACACTCTCGTATTAAAAAGTTTATTGCATGGATTAAATGCAGTATTCCCAGATGGAACTTGGGGGTCAGTAATCGATGGATCTATTCGACAGCCATTGTTTAAGTACGGTCAAAACTTCGCACATGGTACTGGTCATGGCGTTGGGATAAATGTTCATGAGGGCGGATTTCGGCTTTCGACTACTTCAAATATCCCGCTAAAACTTGGTACAGTTGGTTCAATCGAGCCTGGTATTTATATACCTGGTTTTGGTGGTGTTCGTTTGGAAAATGTGGTTGTCACTGAAAGGCATTCCAAATATCCAAACATGCTGTGCTTTAGATCCCTAGTATATGTTGGATTTGATCATGACTTAATAGATTATGAACTTCTCACAGAAGAGGAGCGAGTATGGTTGGACCAATACGAAAAAGAATGCCAAGCACGCGGAAGATCTTTTATTTATTCTTAATCTCTTATTTTACGAGATAATAAGCTTACTGGCGATATTCTCGCCGGTAAGCTCTTCAATATTTTCAAATCCCGCTACGGGATTAACTTCTCCGAGAACCAGTTGCTCATCTGCGGCCATCCAGAAATCAAAACCAGCGTAGTGCAATTTAAAGTTTGTTGCTACTTTTTCAGAAATTTCAATCATCGGCACTAAGGTTTTTGGAATTTTTTTAAGCCATTTGGTTTTTACCCGTTTAGCATTTGAGCGAAAAGATTCATTGGTATTGGTTTTTTCAATGATGTAAGGATCATTCCCTTTTAAATAAAAAAGGCGGTATTCTTTTTGATGGTGCAAGTAGGGTTGAAGTATCATTCGTTGATCTCCTATGGCCCAGAAGGTTTCTAGGATAGAGGACAATGAATCAAATCCCTTGATGAGGTTGACACCAATTCCTTTATTGCCGCGAAGAGTTTTTAACACAAACTGATCGATATATTTTTGTTCAATTTTTATATTTTTTTTCCAACTATTTATTTCATTTTTGATGGCAACAAGTTTTTCTTCGTTGATAATTCCTCTGATGTGAAGAGAGGGAGGCGTTTGTATTTGTAGAAATTGTAGCTGTGTTAATTGTCGCTCTTTGTTTCTTAATAGCTCAAAACTTCTGAGCGGATTTCGGCATTCAATATTTTTTGATTCAAAAAAACTTAGAATAGAGAGGTCTAAATCATCAAAGTTTAGTGAGGTGGATCTATTGATGACCAAATCGGGCAAGTATTCGGTTTTACCATTAAATAATAGATTGCGTGTATCAATTAATCGACAATAGAATCCTAATTTGTCACATTCATTCAAAATTCTTTTAACACTGTAAGTATTTATATTAGAAGTAATGACGGTAATTGTTTTCTTTTTCATTTCTGTCTCTATATAATAGTGAAAATTTATAAATAATTGGTTATAAAATAAGCGATGATTAATTTTAATTTTGCTAGGATTTTATCTTTTTGTCTTGTACTTCTTTGTGTATTTCTTAATCACAGAGTCATTGCCAGTGAGGCCAGTGCGAAGTCAATTCCAGAAGGTCTTCATCAATCTTTAACACCTAAACTATCTAGTTTTTGCTCGAAACTTGATTTCTCGTTTAAGAAATATAAGTGGGAAAAATCAGAATGCGAAAGCTTTCCATGGTACCATATTAGAAATTCCGTACAGGGCGATCCTTTGGTTTGGACCATTTTTGGGGACGTAGGTGCCGATGCCGAAAAAATTGAATTAAACAGTAAAGATCTGACAATGGTCATGTGTGGTGTTCATGGGGATGAAGTTACACCAATTAAGTTCTGTTTTGATCTAATGTATTATTTGAGAGATTCACTAAAGGATGAAAATTTTAAAAAATCATTTGAAAATAAAGTAGTTCTTGTTGCTCCACTGGTTAATCCCGACTCTTTTTTTAAAAAACATCCGACCCGAACCAATGCCCGTGGAGTTGATGTTAATCGTAATTTTCCTACAGATGATTGGTTTAAAGATGCACAAAAAATGTGGATCTCTAAATATCGCAAAGACAAAAGGCGAAATCCTGGAAAGCTACCTTCGAGTGAGCCAGAGACCGTTTTTCAATTGAATCTTATTAAACGCTATTCTCCAGATAAAATCATCTCTGTCCATTCTCCACTTTCTCTTATTGATTACGATGGGCCAAGTTTGCCGTTAAGTGATAGTCAAGTGCCGACTAAGGCTTATGAGCTATTGATTCAAATGAGTCGCGATGCTGCTGATTATCGAATTCAAAATTATCCGTTTTTTCCTGGATCTTTGGGGAATTGGGCCGGCCAGGAAAGAAACATTCCAACCTACACACTGGAATTGCCAACGTCTAACCCGGCCAAGAGTCGTGACTATTGGTTACTTTTTAAAGAGGCCATGCATAAAGCAGTGTTTCATGATGTGCGCACTTTTGTAGATGGCCATACTTCACATGCTCCAAAAACCGAAACCATAGAGGGGTTGATGGCCCCCTCTGCTCCAGAGGCATCACAAATACCTTAAATCAATCAATCGCAAACAAAAAGTGGCAGTTTTCTAAAGTTTTAACCACAGTTGACCGAAAAAGACGGTAGAAACCATTATTTGGAGTCAATATGCTCTCAAGTTTTTCAGAATTTAAATTTTACCAATCATTTAGAATACCGGTTGAGGAAGCTGATGATCTTCGATTTCTAATTCAATATGATTCTCCAAAGGGTAAAGATGATTATATTGATGATGCAAAACTTGTAGATATATCAATTACAGGTTTGGGTTTTGCTACCAGTGAGAGAATTTCAGTCGGAACAGAATTTAATATTTCGCTTCAATTTAAAAAATACCACCTGGATCTAACGGGTCGAATAGTTCGGGCGTTCTCGCAGACAATGGAAGACCAAAAAATTATCTACGGTGTTGAAATTGATGAAGAGCGAGGGGTGCAAAGATTTTTAGAAAATTACGTATTAAGTTTTTCCTCTGAAAGATTAAAAAATTGTCTTATTGAAGCAGCATTAAAAGAGCGCTACACAAAGGCTACGGACGGTTTTGAAATTTTTTCATTATTACTATCACTGTTTAAAGATATTACTCATTTTGGTGATAAGAAAGGTTTTATCGAATCAATGTTAGAAGAAGTGGTGCGCATTTTAAATGCACAACGAGCATCAGTTTTTTTGATAAATCCGGAGACAAATGAACTGGAAGCCGTTGCAGCTCTGGGGATTAATAAGGATCAATTAAAATTTGACTATCGATTGGGAATAGCGGGTTCGGTGTTTACAACAGGAGTCGCGCTAAATATAGATACCATATTTGATTCATCTAGGTTTAATGAAAAATTTGACCAAAAATTTGGTTTTGAAACTAAATCAATAATCTGTCATCCTATACATAATAGAGAAGATAAAATCATTGGTGTTATTGAAGTCCTTAACAAACGCAATGAAGATCGTTTTACCATTGAAGATGAAAAAACGATGAAAGTATTATCACTTATTTTTTCAAGTGTATTTTATAATTTTATGCCGATGTCGGAGCGCTCACAAATCCGTCGCTTCTCCGTACCGTTTGATCGTAAAAATGCTTTAATTGGTAAAGTCCCTCATGTAACTAGTCTTAGATCAACTATTGTAAAATTGAAAGACATAGAGTCACCTGTACTAATCCAAGGGGAACCTGGAGTTGGAAAATCGTTGTACGCCAAAATACTCCACTGTGAAGGACAAAGAGGCCTGAAAGCATTTGAGACTATTTATTGCGAAAATAAAAATTTGGAAGAATTATCTGATGAGTTTTGGAGTATGGATGAAACGGTAAATAAATTTATAAAGTGCCAAGCTGGTACATTGGAACTACACGAGATTGGCCAATTGCCAATTTCCTTCCAAAAGAAACTTGCATACACATTAAAAGAAAAACATATTCAAGGGACAAAATTTAGTTTAGACGTTAGAGTGATCGTAACAACATCTAAGGATCTATCGCTATTAGTGCAAAATGGTGAATTTGATAGAGACCTTTACGATGTAATCTCTAAAGCCTATGTTTACATAGAGCCACTTAGAAGAAGGATTGATGATCTAGAAATGCTGGTAGATTATTTTTTAAAATACGAGTGTAAAAAACAAGGCTTACTTCTTAAGAATTTTTCGCCAAAACTTTTAGAAAAAATGAAAAAATATGATTGGCCAGAAAACGTACGAGAATTAAAAACATGCGTGGAAAGGGCAGTACTTTATAATCCTAAGTCACATGTTATAACGGATTTAGAATTAAAAGATTCAGCATCTCCATTAGTAGATTTATCTACATCAAAAAGAATTTTTGGGGACTTGCCTCATGTTAGCGATCATTCTATTGCCCTTAAAGATCGAATTGCGATTGTTGAACGAGAAATGATCCTATCAGAAGTGAAGCGACATAATGGAAACAAATCGAAGGCTGCAAAGGCACTAGGGATCTCACGAGAGGCAATTAGAAAAAAGTTAAACTATACTTCTGAGCTTTTAAAATCACTGAATCTAACTGAAGATCAAAAAGAAAAACTACAAAAAGAAGACGAAGAATTTAATTCAGCAGCTTAATTCAGATAAACTTTAAAGAGGGCATTCCTCTTTAAAGTTTATTATTTCTCTTTTCATTTTCATTAAAAGAATCCATTATTTTGACCGATAAGATATTTATAGAATCGAGCCAAATGAAAGAGGACGTGTGGATTTTTTCCCAAGTTTAGTGACTCATATTAATATAAAAGACCTAATCGATATTTTTATCGTTTCAATACTCATTTATCAAATTTTGCTCATCGTGCGTGGAACAAAAGCCGTGCAAATGATTTTTGGGGTGGGTATTCTTTTTATTTTATTTTGGATAGGCGTTACGTTTAAACTTTATTCGCTTAATTGGGTTTTAGCACATTTTTTTGATTCTTTTTTCATTATTGCGGTTGTGCTTTTTCAAGATCAATTTCGTTCAGCACTGGCCAGTGTGGGGACCAAAAAGGATTTTTTTAATTTCTTTAACAAAAACCAACATGATTTCGAGATTGATGAAATAGTCGAAGCTTGTGGTGCCATGTCGAGAGAAAAAATAGGAGCTTTGGTTGTTATAGAGCGCAATAATGGTTTATTAAATTATATAAATACCGGAACCAAGCTTGAATCGCGAATCCATTCGGATTTGATTTATGCTATTTTTGATTCAGCGTCATCTCTTCATGATGGTGCACTCATTATTCAAAATGGTAAAATACAAGCAGCTGGTTGTTTTCTTCCATTATCTAAAAACTTAGATATTGAACGACATTTTGGAACAAGACACCGAGCGGCTCTAGGGCTTTCAGAAACGACGGATGCCATAGTTGTAACTGTTTCTGAAGAGTCGGGAAAAATCAATTTGTGTATTGAGGGTGTTTTTTATTTTTGCCGAACTGAAAATGAATTAGGGCAATATCTTAGACACTTGTGGGGGCATGAAGCACTGTCTCCTGGACTTAAACCGATTAAGTCTAAGGATATTGTCCAGTGAAAAAAGAAGTTCGCGAACGACATTCTTTGAAAATTATTGCTATTATTTTTTCACTTTTTTTATGGCTATTTGTTATTTCCAGCGAACCCGTTGAATTAGAGCGAACTTTAAATTTGGATTTTACGCTACCCGATGAAATGGCAATTTCAAACTTTGCACCGAGAGAAATAAAAGTCAAACTCAAAGGCTCAAAGGCGTTTATTAAAACTGTTTTGGCAGATGGTGACGATTACAAAATACTTTTGGAAAAATATAAAACGAACAATCCCAAACGCTACTTTGTAAATATCCATCCTCAAGATCTATCCCTTCCATTCGGTATTGAAGTTGTAAGTATTACGCCCCATGAGTTCAAGGTAGAGGTTGATCGTCGTGTTGAAATGGAAGTACCGATATTATTTCAAGTTAAAAATGCACTTCCCCATGGAAGACTTCTAAAAAATATAGAACTTAAAACTAAAAGCTTAGTGGTAGAAGGCCCTGTCGAGGCAATGAGTAAGTTATCTCGTTTAAAGACAGTGCCCTACGACCTAAATTTAATTGATAGAGATGAAGTGGATGCTATTTTGACACTCGAAGATGTTGATAGACGAATTATTTTTAAAAATGGTAAACCCTTAAGAGTTAAAATATTGTCATCTTTAGTTAGTGAAAAAAGCAATAAAGGTTTTTTTCATCAGCTTAGGAAAGCGACAGGGAATAATAAAAATTAAAATTAAATATAATGTTATTAAGGTGAATTATGAGCGAAAGAAAATTATTTGGAACAGACGGTATTAGAGGTAAGGCAAATGTTTATCCTATGACCTGTGAAATTGCGACGGCCCTTGGACGTGCGGTGGTTCACTATTTTCAATCGATCAACCCTCTTAATACAAAACCTTTAATCATTGTTGGAAAAGACACCAGACTTTCATGTTATATGCTAGAAATGGCTTTTTCGGCCGGCGTGTGTTCGCAGGGGGGGGCCGTTATATTGACTGGTCCTCTGCCAACTCCTGGAGTTGCTTTTGTTACTCATTCGATGCGGGCAGATGCAGGGGTTATGATTTCGGCCTCTCACAATCCATTTTTTGACAATGGTATCAAAATTTTTGATGCAAAAGGTTTTAAGCTACCTGATGCTGCAGAGATTGAACTAGAGCGTTTGGTGCTAAACCCAAGCCTTATGCCTATCAAGGTTGGACGAGATTTAGGAAATGCTGAACGATTAAAGGAAGTTTTTGGTCGCTATATCGTACAAGTTAAATCTGCATTTAATCAGGATTATGATTTAGAAGGAATGCGCATCGTTCTTGATTGCTCTAACGGTGCGGGTTACAAAGTAACTCCCATGATGTTTCAGGAGTTAGGAGCAGAAGTCATCTCTATTGGTGTTTCTCCAAATGGTGAAAACATCAATTTAAATTGTGGCTCCCTTCATCCTGAGGCCGCAAGAGAGCAAGTGCTTAAGTATCGGGCCGATATTGGGATTTGCATCGATGGTGATGGGGATCGACTTACAGTTGTGGATCAAGAAGGTACAATTGTAGATGGTGATAAGATTATTGGTTTATTTGCTAAACTTCTACTTGATCGTGGAGAATTAAAAAAGGGCGATACCGTCGTAGGCACAGTTATGACCAATTTTGGTCTGGAAAATTATCTAAAAGATTTGGGATTAAAATTCCATCGCACAAAAGTTGGTGATCGCTATATCATTGAACATATGCGCGCAAATAATTGCATACTTGGTGGTGAGCCTTCGGGGCATATTATATTTATTAAAAATTCAACAACTGGAGATGGTTCGCTTGCTGGGTTGAAAGTAATTGAAGCCATGAAACATTTTAATAAACCACTTAAAGATTTAGTGAGTGAAATTGAACTTTATCCCCAAGTTTTAAAAAATGTAGTTGTCTCTAAAAAACCCGATTTAGATACTGTTCCTGCTATTAAAAAAGCGGTGTTGGAAGCCGAGAAAAAAATGGCACAAAAGGGAAGAGTGTTGTTGCGCTACTCGGGGACAGAGCCACTGATACGGGTTATGGTCGAAGGCCAAAATTCTGATTTGGTAGAAAAAATATGTACAGAACTTTCTGAGCTGGTAAAAAAAGAATTAGAGTAATTTAGAATATTTGATTTAAGGAAATAATGATGACGATCCCTAGATTAGGCGTAAATATTGACCACGTGGCAACCCTGAGACAACAACGAGGAGAAGATTATCCAAGTGTTGTGGGAGCTGCAAGCGCGACACTTTTAAATGGCGCCGACCAAATAACGATACACCTAAGAGAAGATCGCAGGCACATCCAGGATACGGACGTTGAGACGGTTCATTTGGTAACAAAACGCCATGGAGTACCATTGAATTTAGAGATGGGGTGCCATCCAGAAATTATCGAAATAGCTATTGCATCTAACCCTGAGTGGATATGCCTGGTGCCTGAAAAGCGAGAAGAAAAAACAACGGAAGGTGGTTTAGACTTACTTGATGATTCGACTTTTATTCGAGTTGAAGAAGCGTGTAAAAAATTAAAAGCCAACATTAAGAATGTAAAAATCTCACTTTTTTTAGAAGCAAATAGCGAAATTTTAAATCGTGCCTTCTCGCTAAAAGCAGATGCGATTGAAATCCATACTGGAGAGTATGCAAAAAAATTTTTAAATGGAGAGGATATAACTCCTTTTATTAAAAAATTTGAAATGGCACAAAAATTAATTCAAACAAATAAATGGGGTTGCCATGCTGGACATGGGTTAACACTTGAAAGCGTTGAGCCACTTTTAGAGGCAAAACTTTTTGAAGAATATAATATTGGTCATTGGATAATTGCAGAAGCCATATTTGAGGGGCTTGGACCGGTTGTAAAAAAATTTAAAACATTGTTTGATCAATATAAATAAATTTCCAGCAAACACCATTCTTTCTCAGTCAGGGATTGTCATTCTTTTCCTAGATAAAATTACAATTTGCACTTATGGGAAAACACTCGATAATAAAACGATATGATAAAATCTTGGAAAAAAGTATTTGAAAATGATCTGTCTAATATCATGACAGAAATTAAAGACTCAATGACTTCACCATTGGTGCTTTTTATTGAAGGCCCTGTTGGTGCAGGGAAAACTAGTTTTGTTAAAGCATTTGTAAGAGAAGAAAAGCCAGGACATGGCGAAAAATTATTAGGCCAAGTGCAAAGTCCAAGTTATTCTTTAATAAATGAGTACGAGGGAATTCTCCATGCAGATCTTTATCGTATAGAAAAAAAAGAAGACCTGATTCAATTAGAGCTCCCAATGTATACAGAGGAGCGCGAATATATTCTTATTGAGTGGGGAGAGCGTTTTAAGAGGGAAGTGCAGCGAGAAGTCGGGGAAGATTTTAAGTACTACCTAATGAAAATTGATATGAATCCATCTCAAACTCCAGAGGCCAAGTCGTCTAGAAATTATTCTTTGTTTAAAATTGAAGATCGCTAGAAGGAGACTAAAAAAATCGGAAATTTTTTCCCTGACATAAAAAAAATAATCTTTTTTTTATCTTATTTTATGCAAAAGCAAAAAGGACTTAAATTATCGGAAATATTGGCAAATTTCCATACTAGAATACTTAAGATTACCTTAATTTCACATGTTTACGCCACTTATCAATAAAAAACACGATTGACTTCTATTTAAAAAAGACGTCATACTTATGTGGAGAATGGTTCTTAAAGATGAGAACTTGAACGATCGAAACTCCATAAACTCAAAGCACGGATTGCAAAACGAGAATGGAGATCAGAGACATCGCGAGAGATCAAACACACATCTAAAAAAGAATTATTTTTAAGCCAGTCGTTACAGGCTAATTGGATTTATGGAGGAAGACCAATGAGACTTACATCAAAAGGACGTTACGCAGTTAGAGCAATGCTTGATCTTACTATCCACTCAAATGGAAACCCGGTAAGACTTCAAGAAATTTCAACGAGACAAAACATCAGCTTGCACTATCTAGAGCAACTTTTCAGAAAGCTCAGAAATGGTCAAGCCGTTAAGTCGGTACGTGGACCAGGTGGTGGTTACGTATTAGCTAGAAACATGGATCAAATCACAGTTAAAGATGTACTAGACTGTGTAGGCGAGAATATTAACCCAGCTAGAGACATCGTGGGAACTGAAGCAGAGGCTGCGAATTCAATCGAATTCCACCTTTCTAAAAACTACTTCATGAACCTTGGTATCATCATGAAAGAATATCTTGCGACTACTACACTTGGTGACTTAGTAAGAAAGTCAAAAGAAGCAGAAGCAGATATGACAAAAACTGCAGCAGCTAATAGCGGTGCAGAAGCTCTGGCTTCAGCAATTAGAAATCCTATTGGTGAAATTAATCAATAATCGTTTCTATTTTGATTTTAATGCAACATCCCCAGTTGATGACGCTGTAATTAAGCGTCTTCAGTCTGGGGATTTTCAGTTTGGTAATGCCTCGTCCTTGCATGCAACAGGAAGAAGTGCCAGAAAAGTCATTTCAGAAACAACTCACTATTTATTGCAACTTTTCCAGTTAAGCTCTACCCATGATGTGATCTATCACTCTGGAGCTTCAGAGGGAATTAATACTTATTTCAAAGGAATCGCTTTCAAGGGATTCAGAGAAAGAAAAAAGCATCACTTTATTTTTTCTAAACTTGATCACCAGGCAGTAGTCGGATTAGAGGATGAACTCATTTTACTAGGGCATCAAGTTCATTTTTTTCAGAATGACAAAAATGGAGATTTTGAAATAGAAAATCTTAAAAAATTAATTCAATCCATCGATAAAAATTTACAAAATGGCGAAGGTATTTATTTGAATTGGACTTGGGTAAATAATGAGACCGGAGTGGTGTGGCCTCTTGAAAAAATAATAGAAATTAAAGACCAATTTAATATTTTTATTCATGTCGATGCAGTTCAATCTGTTGGTAAAGTTAGAAACTGGAAAGAGCTTTACCCCAAAATTGATCTTTATACCTATTCTGCTCACAAATTTGGAGCTCTAAAGGGGGTAGGTTTTACTTTGTTAAGAAAAGATACCTCTTGGTATCCTTTGATTCATGGAGGCAGTCAACAAGACAATAGGCGTGCTGGAACTGAAAATTCTATGGGGATAGATAGTATTCAAATTGCGCTTAAAAATTTCATCGCCAATGAGAATTTTGATGAATTATTGGCCGCCAAATTATTTATTGAGGAGAGTTTAAAACAATTAGTAGCTTCTAGTGGAGAAATTATTTCCCGAGATGCCAATGAGCGAAATGCCAATACTATATTTTTACTCATTCGAGGTTTTAAGGCAGAAGTTCTTCAGGCCGCCTTTGATATGAATGGCATTGAGCTCTCGACAGGTTCTGCTTGCTCTTCAGGTGTTATTAAAGAAAATAGAGTTTTAGTTAATATGGGTTATACCAAAGAAGAATCTCGTGAGGCGCTAAGGATGTCTTTTAGTCCACTAATGACAAGGGCCGATTCAATTCATTTTATAGAAAAAATCTCTCAAGTTCTTAAAAAATTCGTGTAATATTTTTCTATGGCACAGATTAATGCAATTTCCACGTTAGTAATTATCGAGCAATTAAAAAAGACATCGCTGTTAGATGATGATTTTTTTAATAATCTTCATATTGATATTTCAGAGGTTAAACGAACAAAACGAATTAGTGCGGAGAAAGCTCTTTTAGTTTGGCAGCATGCCTTTATGGTTCTAAAAGATCCTTTGTGTCACTTAAAAGTTCATCAGCATATACCTTATGGGGCATATCATGCATTGGAGTTAGCGTGTCTGTCTTCAAAAACAGTGGGGGATGCGGTTCAGATTATTATTCGGTATTTTAATGTGATTAACCCTGATGTGAGTTTTGAGCTTTTAAAAAATAATGATAATTTTGTAGTTGAATTAAAAACATCTGCCCAGTTTGTCTACACCGCTTTTTATGTTGAGTTGGTTCTTTTTGGCATTGTCTTTCGATTTCAAAATCCAATTCTACAAGTAGGTAAGATACAATTAGTAGAGTTTTTGCATTCGCCGCTAGGAAGTGTTGAGGAATACTGCAATCTCTTTGGTACAAATGTTGCCTTTAATCGAGCACGTACAGCTCTTACAATTCCAAGATCCACTTGGGAATCCAGTGTTCCGTTTTCAAATTCTGATTTACTGGCGTCTCTTGAGAGTTATTTGATAGATGAACGAAACAAAGCTGTTATTGGACCAGACAATTTTGAACTTACCAATAAGTTAAGTGAGCTTGGAATTAATGAATTTGGAAATGATGATTTGATTAATAAAATTCAGCGATTTGTTGTTTTAGAAATAACCAATAATGATCTAAAGGTAAAAGATGCAGCGATATTTTTGGGGATAAGTGTGCGAAGTTTGCAACGTTATCTGCAAGATAAAGATACAACATTTAGTTTGATACTAGATTCAACTAGAGAATCCCTGGCAAAAAAATACTTAAAAGACGAAGCGATAAGCATTGCAGAAGTTGGATTTTTATTAGGGTTTTCTGAGCAGAGCACGTTTCAAAGGGCATTTAAAAGATGGACTGGAACTTCACCTATGGCCTTTCGAAAAAATAATAAGTAGTCCGTGTGTTTATTGCACAGACTACTCTGAAAAAATAATTAGTTAAAGGTAATGCTTGAAGTATTATCTTTTATTTTTGTTCGATCGACTTGTTTTTTTGTCATAAAAAGATTGAGTGTGTCTTCATAATCTTTTAGGATGGCCAGTTTTACGCTCTCAGCTTCGATGTTTAGTACTTCTGAAACTTTGTGAATGCCTTTTAGGGGAATTGAGCATAAGCCTCTTTCTACGTTAGAGATGAATTGACCATTTCTGTAGCCTAATGCATTTGACAATTCACTTTGGGAATACTTTTTAGGATGGTCAAGGCGTTTAACTTTGATTAGTTCAGCAATGTTTTTAAAACTTCTCATAGATAACTCCAAATTTAATTTTAATTAAGGTTGTGTGTTGTAGTCAGTTTATAGGGGATTCAATTTTTTTTATTGCCTCCAAACGCCAAACATCCATTATTGATTTGCTTATTACGCCATACTGTAAGTTTTACCTTGAAAATCAATAGCTTTGCAGCGCATTAATTTTATCTTAAGGCAGGGGAAAATTCTTTAGGGGAGAAAATTATAAGAAGTTTAAATAGAATATCTATAGGTAAATTCCTAGGGGGAATTTCTAAAAAATGAGTAATGATTACGGCAATTATTCAAGAGAGCTCGCCAAAGCACGGGAAGGGTTTAACGAAACATCCCGTAAAATGAAAGAGAGCTATGATAAGAGTATCAAAGATACTCAAGACACCTCTTTGCGTAAGGAAGAAGAGCTTAAGCGCAATCACTCAACAGATAAAGAGCGTTTAATCGCAGAAAACCAAGACAAGCTAAGAATTGTATCAGATAAAACCAATGAAATATTAGAAAGAAAGCAAAAAGAATTTTTAGATGGACTAAAGGAAGAACGTGAGACATTTAACGTCGAAAAAAATCGGGTACGTGATGGTTTTCAAAACTCGTTAATAAATGTTAAGGATTCTTATACCCAGTCTCTTGACGAGTTTAAACTACAGTCAGAGCGACTTGCTCGCGATAATGAATTTAAATATCTGCAGTCATTGCAGCAAAATAAAAATAATACTGATAAAAAAATTGTTGAGATTCAGAAAAAAACCGACTCGATGATCTCAAAAAATAATTTAGATTTATCAGATCAAAAATCAGAAATTTTAAGAAAAAATCAAAAAGATCTTGAAGTAAATAATCGAGAACATAAAGATGTTCTCGATAAAAAAACAGGTTATTTTAATCGTAAAATAGGTGAAATCGTCGAAACAAAAGATGATGAAATAGCTCGTCAGACAGAAAGATATGATGGCGTGTTGTATAAATTAAAAGAGGATAATAATCAGCAAATTGAAAATATGATTTCTCGCTATGAGGATCATTCAAAAGATATGTTAAATAATTTTCAGAACAATTTTAATCAGCAAGAATCTGATAATATAAATGAAAAAAATGCAATTCGGGCCCAGTTAAATAAAGAAGTTTATAACGTGAAACGAGAATCGGCACTTTTAGAAGATAAAAATTTAAAAGGTGGAAGTGGGACAAGTCAGAAGGCACTAATTCAAGATAGCTACGAAAGACGTTTAGACAACATCAGACGTCAAATGACTGATCAAGCTATAAACTTTCAAAGAGAATCGGCGGAAGCTAATAATCAAGCACAAGTTAAATTAAAAAACCGGGATCTTGAGAGTAGAATGCACGCGGATAAGAAAGAAGACGAGTTTTTTAAAGAATACTCATCCCTTGAGAGAAAAACAAAAGAAAAAGAATCTTTAGCATTTGAAAATTTTGTAACTAAATTAAATGACCAAGAAGTAAACGATTCGAAGAAGCTCAACCTAGAAAAAGATATTAATAAAATTAAGTTAGCAAATCAAAAAGAAGAATTTGGTAAGACCGTTAATAAACTAGCAGATATGAATGTCCGCAATGTGGAAATTCTTCAAGAAGAAAGTGCAAAAGAAAAAGCAGAAATTGTAAAAACTGCTCGCAAGCAGTATGCTGATAATTTAAGAGACTTACGAGACGGGTATCGGTTAAAGCATGAGAGTACTTTTGATTCATTCACTAAGAAATTAAATTTCAAAGAAAATGAAATTAATCAAATAAAAGAGCAGTCAGAGACCGTTGTTCAAAAAATTCAAGATCAGGCCAATAAAATGGTAAAGAGTGAAGTGGAGTATGGCCAGGAAGTTAGGGATTCTTATCAGCGCTCAATGCGAGAAGAAGTTGCGGACTTAAAACGTAATTACCAGATGGATACAAAACGTTTAAAGTCTGACTACGATCAATCACTACAAAAAATTAAAAGAGAAAATGATTTAACACTAGCTAGAATTTCTAAAAAAAATGAAGAAAATCTGAATAAAATCGAATTGGATAAAAATAAAGAGTTTAAAAAAATATCGAACGAATTTAAACTACAATATGAAAGATTGGCCAAAGATTCTAAAATAGAACGTGAAAGCATCGTAGAGCATTACGAAAGAAGAATGCAAGAGCTAAAAAATATGTATGAAATGGAAAAAATAAAAGAGCGTGATGTAGGTGCCTCGCAAGCATAATTTTTCTAAAATGAAGCCTTCAAGATTGGCATAATTTCTTTTATCCCGCTAGCGATCATTTCAATGGACATTGATAATAAAATTAATCCCATAATTCTGGTCATAACGTTAAGTCCAATTTGACCCAAGCGTTCACCAATTTTGTCTGCATAAGACAAAATGAGCTTTACGATTAATCCAATTACTAAAACAACAACAACGGCCCCTACCCAATGGGAAAAATGTGAAAATCCCTTGGAGTAGATAATTGAAGTAGAAATGGCCCCAGGTCCAGACAAGAGAGGTATGGCCAAGGGGATGATCCCAATTTCTCTTTCGAAATCAAAAGAGCGAATTTCTTCTGTATTTATTCGTGCATTTGATTGGTGAGCGGAAATCATTGAAAATGCCATGGTAAAAAGTAAAAGGCCACCACCGATTGTGAATGAGGCAATAGATATACCGAAAAAATTTAAAAGTGATTGCCCTAAGAATAGTGAAATAAGTAAGGTGATAATCACGGCAATTGAAGTTGTATAAGAAACTTTTTTAATGTCTAAGTTTTTGTGATTTTTGGTAAAGCCTAAAAATACAGGAATCGCCCCCAAAGGGTTAATGATAGAAAGAAGAGTAATTGCAAATTTTAGTATTTCGTTCGTATCTTCACCAAACATTTTTTCATCCATTAATTCTTATTTGAATTTAGAATTCATTTTATTTTTTATTTTCATTGTAATCACCTGTACTTCATCAATCTTCGCAAAAAATGCAAAAAGTACAAATGCTATACCGTAGGTGCCAAGAATAATAACACCCCTAAAGAGGACGTGCCAATTATTTACCGCACTAAATTTAATACAAAAAGCAACGAGACTAGCAGCGACAGAGACGATGGCCAGTTTTAATATCTGAGTCCATGCTTCGTGGATTTTATTATTAAGTTTTTTTTCAAGTAAAGTTTTTAGAATAAAAAATTCAATAGAAGCCGCAATACTGAATGAAAAAGCCAAAAAAGAAGCCTGGTAGTTACCTTTGATTCCAAGAAATTCGGGGAGAAAAAGGGCAAAAATAATGCCTAAGATGGTTGTAAGGGCCACTCGGATGAAGGCGACCTTCATTGGTGTTTTAGTATCCTTAATTGCATAGAACGAAGAGGAAAGCACACGGCTTTTTGTTTGTCCTAGAAGAGCGAAAGATGATGCTATTAGTATGCTCCATACATAAAGAGTCGTTTCATTGGTGAATTGTCCCGTTTGAAAAAGTGTGGAAATGAGAATGTCGCCTAAAGCGATAAAGCACACAACTGTGGGAATAATAAAAAAATTTAATTTTTTAAAACTAAATTCTAATCGTTCTAACAAAAATTTTTCCTTTTCCAAATTGGTTCCAGAGGCCCTCGATATATTGGTAAGTTCTGATTGAGAGATGCTCATGCCAAAGAGGGAAATGGGAAGAGTTGAAATTGTTTGAGAAAAAGCAAGTCCAGAGATTGCACCAGTTCCCAAGTAGGAAGCAATAATGTTGTCAATATAAGAACTAATTTGAACAATTCCACGCGAAATAAGTGCAGGTCCAAAATTTTTTACAATAGATCTAACTTCATTACTTTTAAAATCCAGATCATTTGGTTTTAGATTAACATGTTTAAATACGTTAGGCAGTTGAACTAGAAATTGAAACAGGGACCCCAGAGTTACTCCAATACAAGCGGATATCACTAGATTAATTTCCGAATTAGTTGAATTGGGTAAAAAATAAAAGCTACCTGCAATGACCAACACACTAACAATAGTGATATTCCAAATGACGGGGGCAAAATAGGAAAGAAAAAATTGTCGGTGTGAGTTTAAAATACCTAGGCACCATGCCGAAAGAACAAGAAGCCCAGTGCCGGGGAAAAGAATTTGAACTAATTTGATGGTAAGTGCTTTTTTTCCTCCATTAAAACCAGGAGCAATTGTGTCAATGAACAATGGCGTAAAAATGATACCCGTAATACAAATAATGCCGACAATAAAAAACATTAAGTAAAAAATGGTTTTAGCAACGACCACGGATTTTTGTTCATTTTGATTATTGCTATTCTTTTCTTCGTTTGCCACAAGTTCAGAATAAACTGGGATGAACGAAGCGGAGAGTGCGCCTTCGCCAAATAAATTTTGTAAAAAATTTGGAATTTTAAGGGCCGCTTTAAATGCATCGGAAACATCAGAGTTGCCAAAATAATGGGCCAGAGCTCGTTCTCGCACTAGGCCCGCGATACGACTTAAAAAAATTCCCCCTGCAATTAGCAGAGCACCTGTAGTGGAGTTCTTTTTGTTTGAATCCTGATTTTGAGTCATGGATTATCTTTGGTTAAATGATTAAATTGCTTCTTTGTTTTTAAGAATAAAACCAGCCACTTTCATTTGCAATGAATATTCTTTTGAAATTTCACCTAAGGGGGCTACATTCCATGTCCATGTTTTTTGGGGAGTAGGTAATTGGCTTTTATAGTCTAGAGAATATTTTTCAACAATTACTTTCTCTTTATTGAGAATAGTTGTCTCGACGTCAGAGATTAGTAGAACTTTAGAATTTTTAAAATTCAATAGATATTTTAAATGAGCATCGGTGATTTCTTGGCAAAAATTATTAATTTCTATCTCCGTTATTAGGTGCTTGCTCGCAATTTCTTCAAGTTTTCTTTTTGGTGCTAAATGAATTTGCGATAAAAGATTGGCCGAAATTACCAGATCAAAGTGCTGATTTTGAAAATAAGTTGGAATATCAATATCTAGCCAACCAGCTTTAGAAATGGGTTTATTCACTAGTTTGTATAGCCATTGAGTTAAGTCTTGTTCAACGAGCCTAACGTTTGGCAGAGAGTTGGCAAGACTTCTAGCGTGTGGGAGGTGAACAATATCAACGGCGATTACTTCACCAAAAGTATCTGAGAGTTTTTTTAAAGGAATTTCGTGAAAATGCCCAGAGCCTAAAATTAAAACTCGCTCTTTATGTTTTATTGAATCTATTGAATCGGAGATAAAGCTTTGGCATTTTTGTCGGTGTGCAATCCATTCTGGTCGACATCTTTTCTCTCTAAAATGGATGGCAATTTGTTCGTTAAGAAGACCCGATTTTCGGGCAATTTTACATGACCTAGTTCTTAAGCTTAATAATAATTCGGCAAGCATCTATTCATCCTGAATATTTTTAGAGATTCAATCATTGAATCCCACAAGCCTGATTATAGCAGTGTCACGCCTTGCTGTGAATGAGTTTTGCCTATTTATTTACTTTATTTGTTTTTAATAGTTTATTAAGCTCTATTTGTCGCGTGGCCTTATCTACGTCTTTGGTTTCTTTCAATTCTCTCTTTAAATATGTGGAATTTGCCGGAAGTGAGCTTATTTTTCGATCGCCAAATTTACTTTTATCACTGGTTGGTTTTAGCTTAAAGACTGGTTTTCCGAAATTATCAAGTATAGGATTTCCAAGTTTGTCTTTTTCGACTAAAACTTCCACATAGGTACCAGGAGTGGTCTCTAAAATAAAAGCCCCATCTTTATTGCCAGAGATTTCCTGATAGATATAGTCAAGCATTTCGGGTTTTATATTGGCATCAACCAGTGTTTTTTCTCCGACACTTTGAGGGTTTTGGCCACTAATTGATTTTGTGGAGGTCAGTTTAATATTTGCCTGGTTGTAGTTTGTATTTGATGAAGCACTATTTGCAGGTGTTTCATTGTGCTGAGGATTTCTTTGATATTGATTATTCGCACTGCTATTAATTTGATTGTCTCTATTAGCAATAGCGACTTTCTTTTTGCTATTATTACCCATGGCCTGTTTAAAATAGCTACTAGCACTTGGACGAGATTCAGCAAGAGACTTTTCTTTAAGTCGATTTTCTAATTCAATTAAGCGTTTTTGCAATAGGACCGTTTCTGGATTAAGTTTTGAAATTTCTGATAAGCCAGTATCGGTGTTTGATAGTTTGTTTTTAGGTTCGTCTGTTTCTTTATCTGGCGATTTATCCTGTAATTTTTCTTGAATCTCTTTTTGTGTTTGTTCTTTTAATTTCATTAATTGTTCAATAGATAAATCATCAAATGCACGATTAGATAGCGAAGCGCTTGAATCGGTCTCAGGGTTATCCTTTATTTTATTATCGCTATCAATAGCGTTTGGTTTGTAGTTCGCATTAAAGATTTGATTGAAGCTATTTGGCGCTTCTTTTGGATTCATCTGATTTTGAATATCATTGAGAGATGCCGCAATACCATCAATTGAAGACGCTGTATTATTGTTTTGAGTAGAATCTATGTTTGAATTAGAAACAACCACCGAAGATTCTTTTGTTTTTGGGGCATTTGAATCGTCACTATCAACCGTGGTATTAGATGAACCTGACGACGAGCCTGTATAGAGACGAGTTTCATTTGCTTGTCCATTAATATCAGTAGGATCAACGCCTATAAGCATTGCAAAATCATGTGAAGATTTTTGCCCGTTTCGGCCAATTAAACTACCGCTTTCAACAGTACGGTCAGTGCCTACGAATGACTCAAGAGTCATAGATTCAAGCAAGCAAACTTGATTTATTCCTTCAATCTTTGCTTCGAAGTTTGGAGCATCTTCAATGGATTTTTGTTTTTTGGCTTTAAAATGTAAAATTTCCGAAATTAATGCTTGGTCTTTCATGCTGATAGGTGAGAATAGGCCGGATTGCAATGAGATTAATCGGTCTGACATTTTATTTCTCATATCACAAAAAAAGCTTGCATACTTTTTTTCAATCTCTTCCTGAACTTTGTTGAGATTAAGTCTTCCATTTTCTATAAAATTTTCTTTTTTAAATTCTTTAAAAACAGTGTCTTTTCTTGAAAGCATGTAGCCTAAAAATCGCCTTTCATTTTTGGGATTTGTAGAATAAAAGTTGGCCAATAGAAATTTTTTAAAATCTTCTTCATTTTCAATTTTTCCAAGTTCTTCAGAATATTTAGAAGAATTAGGGACTTCGGTTAAAAGTTTATCAGCTTCTTGATAGCTAATAAATTCTTCTTCTGTTAAGTCCGCTTTTATTGCTGCTTTAGAATTTGAATAAGATAATTTTTTAACATCACAGGTAAATAAATTAGGATTTTTACGAGCGAGATAAAGAGGGAAGTTGGATGATTTTTCTAAATAGAACTTTGAAAACTCCTCAAAGATTTCTGGCTTCAAATTGTTCATTGAAAATTTTAAGCGTTCATTGCTTTTTGGCATGCAAGTGAGTTCTTTTGAAACTTGTGAACAGGCAAATACTTTATTACAATCAATTAATTTTTCTGAAAAAATAGCGCTGTCGCATTTCACTTGATCACAGCTGGTCGCCACAGGAGATACAAGAAGTTTTCCCATAATCGATTTCATCATGAGTTCTTTATCAGATTGCAATGCCTTCAGGTTTGGGTTTGCACAGATTGCGGCCATTTCCTCTTGAATTTTTTTAGAAAATTC
Source organism: uncultured Bacteriovorax sp. (assembly GCA_964456675.1). Taxonomy (GTDB): domain Bacteria; phylum Bdellovibrionota; class Bacteriovoracia; order Bacteriovoracales; family Bacteriovoracaceae; genus Bacteriovorax. Next base: position 41,441 of record CAYWBR010000018.1, read on the forward strand.
CTTGCGAATACTATCATAGGGATTTGAGCTTTTAGTCGTGTCGATTCTATTGTCTGCATAGATGTTGTCTATACTATAAAGCAACAGACATGACGCAAAAACTCTTACAATATTTATATTCATAGGATATTTCCCATTATGCTTAATAGTATTAAAGACCAGTTAAGCAGCTTTTTTCTTTGTACCCTTTTTGTAGTTCACGTAATTCACGTACGCAGGGATTCGATAATGTAATATGTCCCATATTTCTTTTTCTTCAATGCCATCTAGTTTGGCACACAGGAGTAAATGATGAACTTTTTGGTCGAGAACTTCATAGTCAATGACAGAGCGATAAACTTGTTCACTTTCGATAATCACAGATTCAATCTCTGCTCGATAATGATCCAATAACGTGTTTTTGAATTTTTCTTTTTTATTCATATTCTCTCCAGCACAATCATAAAGACGATTATAGCTCGCCTTATTCTTAGTATCGGAAGAAAAAAAGAAATACTTGAGCAAAACACTCTTGATTGCTCTATGTTGTTGATATTTAGGTTGTTTTGATTAAGTCTCAAAAAAATGAGCTAATTAGGCTCGCCAATAAATGTAGGCGATAAATCATGATCAAGTAGATAGGTGAAAATATGTGAATGAAGAAGGAGTGCTATCCATCTCCTCCACCTTCACCACCAATTTTTATCTTTTTAAAACGTTGTTCTAATTTATAATCTTTTAAATTGATTTCTTTAATTTTGACGTTGTTTAAGTTTGCGTCAATGATAATTTCGTTAAGTTCGCTGAGATCTTTTGCATAAATTAACCCATCTTCGTATTCTGAAGATACGTGAACAATGTATGAATCAGCAAGTGTGTTTAGTGATATTATTACCAAAAAAATTATTTTTTTCATTACAGCATTCCTTTTGAGTTATAATTAATAATTGCCCCCATTGTAGAAGATAGAGCAATCTTAACTTTTTCCTCGTTTGAAT
>CAYWBR010000019.1:0-41042 GCA_964456675.1 uncultured Bacteriovorax sp.
GTGAAAAAAGCCTACTTCTTTAAATCGTGGTACTTTTCCACTTAACATTGCAGTATGAAAGAATTTTTTCCAATTTAATTTATTAGGTAAAAGCTCTTTAGCAGCGTCAATTCCACGACCAGAAGTTAAAATTAAGATTTTTTGGTAAATACCATTAGCAAAAACGCCTAAGCTTACAAAAAATAGACAGTACATTACAATTTTAAACGAATAGGGAATATTCCACATGATTTCCCTAGTCGCGAGGGAAGTAACTTCTTGCATGGATGCTCCTCGTGAAAATAATTGAGTAAAATAGTTTAAGTAATTTTTATTATATGATTAGGATAGATGAGTTTTCGAAAGTTTTAAATGAGAATTTTGGAAAATTAAGGCATAATTATAATGTTAAGTTTGTTGAGGAATTTTCATGTCAAAAATCACGTTATTTTTTATCTTATTTATTTTGTTTTTTTCGGGATGTGCTCGTCAGCAAACTCTAAATATGGAAGGGCATAGATACTCAAATCGTCCAGAGAATGTGATCTGGATTCAAGTTCCAGGTTTGAGTTTAGAATTGATAGCATTGTTAAAATTGATAAACAAAGACGCAGGGGAGAGGCTTTCACTAGAGCGAGCTCAGTGTGTCGGTAAGTTTTGGAATTTCAATTTGTTTGAAATGCAGCCTGACTCTAAAAAGGGACTGATTTCACAAATTAATGGAAGCAAAAATATCAAAGGAAACTGTGAGGATTTTGGGCAGAAGCCTGTTTGGCGCTACTTTCGAGACCTCGGATATAAAACTACAATAGTAGAACAAATAAATTCTCTTGAAGAAAGTGTTATGCGCGCTAAAGCGTGTGGGAGCAGTGAAACGTACATAGATGATCAAGATCTTTTTCTGGTAATGAGTGCACAAAAATTATTAGAAGGAGGATCATTTCATCGATTAGATAATCAATGGCCAAACTCTGGAATCTTTTTTGATAAAGCCTGTCTAAGCGGTGCATGTGCCTCAAGCTTAGATTCAAATGTTATAGATTTCTTCCAAAGTTGGAATCGTTTAAAGCAAAATAAATTTTTAATGATCAGGACTTTTGAATTAGAAAAGGCGATAAGAGATAAAAATTTAACTAAAATTAGAGAAGTTTTAGTAGAACTAAATAGAATGAGTAATTACTTTACTAAGCTAGAGAGTTCGAAAACACTACTTTTGATCACAGGCTCGGGAGCGATAGATGTACAATTTCCAAATAATCCAAAAGCGTGGTTGGAATTTGAGAAACAAGGTAAAAATTTAAATTTTAATTCAAGTAATCTCTTTTCAACAAGTTTTGCTTTTGGGGCAATGTCCGAAAGTTTCTGTGGAATTTACAATGAATCTGATATTTTAAGAAGGATTTTATATATTCCACCAAATAAAAAATTTGATTGGGATTACTTAATTCCTTTTTAGTTTAAGAATTCATTTCTTTTTATAACGTAATCTTTTTTACAGTAATCACATTTAGTGGTGATCTCTTCTTCGTCTTGATAAAATACATGATCAATCCCACTAGCTTTAATTACAGACCAAAGACCAGAAATCATCCGATCTCTTGAGCAATTACATTTAAACTTGATATCTTTTGAGCCAATATAGCTAAGGCCGATATTTTCAAAATGTTCTTGAATTTCTTGATAATTAGCATCATGTTTTTCAAATATTTTTTGAAGCTCTAATTTTTTTTGTAAAAAATATTCATTAACAGTGAAGCGATAGTTGGTTTCAACCTTATTGACGTTGATATTAGGAAGTTTCAATATCATTATCGATTGGTCTGAGATTTCACTTAAATGAATGATACTTTCAAATTGATATGAATCTTTAAAAAGTTTATTGGTTAAATCAGTAAAGCTATCATCTTGAAAGTTTACCATTGATGTGTAGGGAGTTTTTTCTCCTGGTAGTAGTTTGACAGTTCTTATTACCCCAGTCATTTTTTTAGGAAACGCGGAAAGATCTTCAGGAAGGAGAAGGGCACGCATTTGGCCTTCAACTGACATTTCTAGTTTTAATCGAAAATAAGGATTTTCGGAATCTATATAAACACCATAACCTTCACCTGGTTTTAAAAAATTAATCAAGTGCTGAAGAGATAAGGTCGCGTCACGAAAAAAATGAAAGCCTTCGCCTTGTACGTTTTGAGTAATGGCCAAATCATGGACAATTTTTTGTCCATCAAGAAAGTGGAGAGTAAAACCTTCTTTTTGATCAATAAAACTATATATTCGACTTTCTGAGAGCATACTTTTATCCTTTTTAGAGTACCAATTTTTTTACCAAATAATAAATTCGTTGCCTAGGGGGGCAATTCCATGGCCATAAGGGTTTGCTCGTACGAAAGCATTAAAGAGCTTTACGCTTTATCCTTTGTAAATTGGAAAAACGATTTACCATATGCTCTAGAAATCATTGTGCCAAGTCCCGATTTAGCAGATATCCTACGTGAAAGGCTCAAGAGCCACCCTGATTTTGAAAAACTTTCAGTCTCAACTATTTCATATTTTATCTCAAAAAAATTAAAATCGCTCAATTGTCCCAAACCAGTTATTAGAAAAGCACAAATTCTTTTACATTTTTCTACGATATGGCAAAAATATTTTAATGATTATGATTATGCACTATTTTCTAATGCGTACGAAGTTTTTTCTGATTGGCGAAGTTATTCAACAGATCTTTCTTTGTTTGAAGAAGCATTAAATGCACTAGATCCTATTATAAAAAAAGCAGTTATGTTTTTTTGGACATATCTGACTCAAATGGACTTTCTTGACGAACATGGGGCATATGATTATTTATCGCAGTTAGAACAAATAGGGAATGAACAGAAAGATCTAATGTTTTATGGATTTACTCATTTAAGTGGAACACAGATTTCACTGTTGCACAATCTGGCCCGCAATTGTGAGATTTATCTTCCAGTCCATGCCAAAATGCTTGATACCAATCAATCAACTGATTGGGTTAGCTGGGTATCATCAATAGAAAAAAAATCAGCGTCAAAAAAAATAGTCGAATTATATTTTGCAAATTGGTCAATCTTTGAGAGGTCTGAATTAAATTCTATCTTGAATCGAAAGTTCGAAAAATGCTTGTTGCTTGGGGCAAGGGATAGTTTGGGGCACTTGTCAGAAATTCATGAAAATGGTGATTTTTTTAAAACTTCCTATAATTTTCTTGAAATAGAGGAATTAAATTTTTCTGAAAAATTTAAACACGCACTTCTTTTAGGTAATAAAGAGTATTGTGAAAATTTTTTAGAAAAAGAAAAATTACATTCCATTGATAATAAAAATTGGAAAAAATTAAAAATTATAGAGCTATATACTGAAGCAATGGATTTTTTAGCAAAAGTTGATTTAGAGTATAATTATTTTGTATTCTCGGTCGTGCGCCAATACGTCCAGCTGAATTTACCTAGAAATTACGTTTTAACAATTAATAAAAATTTAGAAAAAGAAATATTAAAACCAGAATACCTTTGGGCGCCCGACATATCCTTGCCAATTGATGTTATCATAAAGGGTGATGATACAATTTTTATGAATGGTACCATAGATTATAGTGCGCAAGTATTCAAAGTGTTGGCAAATATTGGGCCTGTTCAAAGGCTGGGGCTTCGAGGAGAGTGGCTTAAGAATCATCTCAAAGAAGTATTGTCTCTTGGTGGTGAAATTTTTATCGAGGAAGGGCTTTTAGAAACATCTAGCTTTTGGAAAGAACAAGCGAAGCTAAATGGTGAAAGGTTAAATTCAAAAATTGAAAATGTAAAAAGTAAAAATTATCAATGGAAAATTGATACTAAAAATATTGATTTAACGTATTTGAAGGAAAAAATATTTTCACCGTCAGAGCTGCAAAGATATATTGACTGTCCAAGATCGTATTTTGTTACTTATGTTAAGCCCTTGGATCCAAAGATAGATAACGTCGAAGAGGTAACAGCTTCTGCCATTGGTGAATTAGAGCATTCGCTCATTGAGCAGTATTTTAAAAAATATGAAGCACTTGATGATGAATATCTATCCGCTTTTGCATTAAGTTTACTAGAGAATTATTTACTTGAAAAAAATAAGATAATTTCAAATATCGATAAAGAGGTAATTTTAGAGGAACTAATTAGTTATTCATTTAATGTTTTAGAAAAATTATTTAGACTTCGAACATTAGAAGGGTTTGAATATGAATTTGAAAAAAAATTTATAAATAATGATATTGGCATTCAGGGGCGAATAGATTTTTTTTATCAAACAGTTAATGGGTATGGAATAATAGATTTTAAAAGATCAAAGGTTCCCAGTTATACAGATTTTTCAAAAGTTAGGGCAGTTCAATTATGGAGCTATCTGTTTGGTTTAGGTTTAAACTTAGGTAACTGCACATTGGAGTATTTTAATTTATCAAGTCCCGAAAAATCGTGGGGGGTAGGGAAAAGTAGCGCATCTCATTTTATAAAAGTACCTAGAGGGTATCAAGATGACCTCGAAATCGATGCACTTAGTGTATTAAAAAATTCAATCGTGGCACTGAGAGAGGATTTAAGTTTTTCGATAAATCCAAGGCGCACAGATGTTTGTCTTTTTTGTCCAGCACATGCATTTTGTTCAAAAACTCAAACGGATCAAGTAGAGGCCGCATGTCAAATCTAAGCAGTGGCAAAAGTCCAAACCAGGAACAAATAAAGGCAATAACAAATAAGTCTGGGATGACTTTGTCTGCTGGAGCAGGGGCAGGTAAGACTTACGTACTTGTAGAGCATCTAATCTTTAGATTAGATAATTTGTATGAGAATGAATTTAGAGGCAATTGGAACGAATTAAGTACAAAAAAAATACAGGAAAATCTTTTAAAAATAATCTTGATTACATTCACCAGAAAGGCCAGTGGCGAGTTATTAACGAGAATTCGCGAAAGAGTTGTGGTGAAAATATCTTCACTTAGCAGTGATCATCAAATTATGTATTGGAAATGCATTGAGGATAATTTGCACTTGGTTTTTGTTTCTACCATTCACAGTTTTTGTCAAAAAATTTTAACTCAAAAAAGTATTTATGTACCAGTACAAGAAATCAACATAGTCGATGATGTCATTTATCAGCATAAAATTAAAAAAATATTTGAATCTTTTTTGGCAATTAATCACACCAATATACCATTGAACTATTTACTGTTTTCTGCGGATGTTGAAAAATGCTTAAAAAAAATATTTTGTAATGTCGAAAGCAGAATAAATTGGGCAAATTCGGCAGAGAGTCTTGATGAAGAAAATTTGTATTCCAATATGTTTGTGCAAATTTCAGAGGTTTTGAATGTTGGAAAAGTGTGGGACTTTGTGCCTGTGGAGATTGCAGAAAGTAAAAAGCCTAAAAAATGGATGGAGGCACTGGTAGAATACAACCGCGTGTGTGAAAAATATGAAGGGGTGAATAATTGGTCATTAGATATATTACAAGAAGTTTTTGAAATATCTAAAAGTTTTAAAAAGTCCTCGTTTGCAGAAGCTAGTTCTTTACAGTTAGATGTGCTGGATAAATTAATAAATTTAAAAAATAACAAAAAATTAAAGCCTTTTCTTGAGTCAACACAAAGTTATGTGGAAAATAAAGAATTTGTCCACGGTTTATATAAGTTTATTCGTGAGGCATTTGTTTATGTAGAAAGCAATTTCTATAGAGATGGAGCAATTGGCTTTAATGATCTAGAATATTTGATAATAAAATATTTGAACAACGATGAGTCTAAACAAATTCTCGATCGACAGTTTGATTTAATTGTTGTTGATGAATATCAAGATACATCGAATACACAGTTTAATATATTGAGTATTATTACCAATGGTAATTTTTCAAAAATTGTAGCTGTAGGGGATTTAAAGCAAGCAATATATGGGTTTAGGGGGGGGGAGATTGAAGTCTTCGCTAAAACTCAGAAATTAGTAGAAACCAATTTAAATCTTTCGTGTAATTACAGATAAATGCAAAAAATTATAAAATTTAATAATGAATTTTTCGAATATATTTTTCCGTTAGGTACAGGGTTTGAAAAAAGTGATCGTTTTAGTTTTAAGTTTGAAGGGCAGATATATCCAGGAATAGTTTTGTCGTCAACAGATGCGGAAGCTGGTAAAATTCATATTCAAAAGGTACGTATCGAAAATGCAATTAAACCTTCTAGTGCAGAAATAAAAAAAATTGAGGCAGCTAATATTGCGGAGCAGATCGAGCTCTTGATAAATAATGAGAGTTTTAGGTCGATAGCGGTGCTTTATCGAAAATTATCAGGCTCTGAATTTTTAATTGAAGAACTTCAGCGACGAAAAATTAAATTTAGTGCTCAAACTAAGCTGCAGGTAAAGGATGAGCCAATGTATTTAATGGTTCGAACATTGCTAGATTATTTAATGCTTGATGGGGGTAAAGATTTTTATCTACAAGCAAGTTTGAGAAAATCTATTGAAGTTTTATCTTTGTTTGAAATAGATATGAGTACTGATGCTCTTGTTAGGTTTTTAATTGATTTTAAAAATACCTATATGTTTTGGGGGATCAGGTTCGCATTTGAAGATGTTTTTTTTCAGTTAGGTATATCAGACTCACGGCATACTGAAATGTGGTCCCAAATTACAGCATTAATAGAAATATCAAATGGATCGTTGGCAGCGCTTGATACTTCATTAAAAAAAATTAGCGATGAAATGACGAGTACAACTCTTGAGGCAGTTGGCAAGGGGCCTGGCGTTCAAATTATGACGGTACATGCTTCAAAGGGGCTTGAGTTTGATGCTGTATTTGTGGCAGGAATTCACACCAATGGAAAATCGCCAATAAATCGTGAGAAAATTGGTGAAGAATTTTTAAGTCTATCCTGGAAATTAAAAAAATCTGATAGAACAGAATGTAAAACACCATGGATGATTCTGGAGCAATATCGAAAAAAAGAGATTGAATTTTCCGAATCTAAAAGACTTTTTTATGTTGCCTGTACTCGAGCTAAAAGTGATTTATTTTTTCAGGATTGTAGTTATTTAAAGGAAGGTAATTTTGAAGATGTTGTCATTGATAGTAATTCATGGATAACAGGGTTAAGGCAGTTTTTAAAAGAAAAATCGTTCAATGATATCTCATATTCAGAGAAAAAAATAAGCCATAAATCATCACTAATGTTTAATGATGATTTTGTAGAAGAAGATTTCGAAAATTCCAATGAAAATGAAGATGCTGGCCAAACGCCACCGTTTCATAAATCAAATCTTGGGATTAGAATAAATAAAAGAAGTGATCGTTTAGGTGTAGTCGGTGAGATGTCTGTTACTAAGCTTTCTGAAATCGTGGAGTGCCCAAGAAAATTTTATTTTAATTCTGTATTAAAAATTAACAATACTGATTTGGTTTTTGATAGTGGTGAATCCTATGAAGAAATTGCTTACACCCCAGTTTCTTCTAAAGAAAGAGGAACTGAGTTGCATAATAAAATTTATCTCCATTTGCAGGGGAAATTAAAAAGCTTGAGTATTACTCCAGAAATTCTTTGGGTTTGTGAAGAGTTACAAAAAATAAAACTGCAAAACGTTTATATCGAAAAAGAAATGAAGTTTTCTTTTTTTGGGCAGATGATAGCCGGAACTCCCGACTGGTTTAGTATAGATAATGTGAATAAGAAAATAGTGGTAGTTGACTACAAAACCGGTACATTGACCGATGAAAAAATTTTAAAATATAATGCTCAAGTATTAATTTATGCCTTTGGCATCATGAAGTCGTATTCTCTTACAAATAGTTTTAATTTTGATTTAAAGCTTTTTTTTATCGATGAGCGAAAAATACACTCGCGCAAGCTAAACGCTAGTGAGATTGAACTGGAAGCACAAAATATTTGGATAAAGATAAACCAATTGAATCAAGTAAGAATAGATCACTGTAAGTTTTGTAATTATCAATCGTATTGCAGAGAAGAAAAAAAATAATTTTACCCATTCATTCAACTTTTTCCTAGAGTTGCACCAATTTAGGCCCATGTTATCATTATAGGTGAATACTTTGACCATGACGGTTTTTTTTCAACAGCAGGATGCATATGAAACTTTCTTGTTCACTTTTAGTTTTTTTAACGATGTTATTTCCAACTTTATTAATTGCCGGAGAGAAGGACGTATATGAATTCTCATGGCTTGATCCGGATAAAGAAGTTTATGTGCTTCAAAATAGAAAATTCAGAAAAGCCAATATGTTCCATGCCAATATTGGTTACGGTTTAACTACTAGTGGCGCGTTTGTCGATTCTTCGGCCATTCATGCCAGAGCGGGATATTTTTTTAACGAGGATTGGGGATTTGAAGGTCTTTATTCAAAAAATTCAGGTGAAGAAAATGACACCTTTAAAAGCGTTGTCTCGTCAGTTGGAGGATCAGGAACAACTCCATTTAGGCGAATTGTTCAAGGTTATTACGGAGTAATGGCTTTGTGGTCTCCGTTTTACACGAAAATTAATACGTTTAATAAAATAGCATACATGGATTGGATTTTTGGACTTGGATATGGACAATTGACAGAACAAAATAATCAAAAAAGATTCGATAGTACAACGCTGAATGATTCACAAATAACTGAAGAGAGTCATTCTGGGGTATTGTGGACTGCTGCTATGAAGTTTTACATTAATGAAACCTGGAGCATTCGAGGTGATTTTACTGGAATGTTCTATTCGGCAACAGAACCTAAGCTGGGTAAAAAACAAAATATTAATCATTACGATGCTACTCTCTCAGTGGGACTAGGATTCTAAAAGCGAGTAGGAGATGTATATGAAAAAAATTCTTAAATCGCTCTCGTTATCAGCAATTGCGATATCGACCATAATTTTTTATCCAACGTACTCATGGGGATCAGTGGAGCGAGCTCAACAAATTTATAACACGGGTGATAAAAACAAATACCCACAATTAGTAAAAGAATTAATCCATAGTGGAATGTACTTTTCTGCAATTCCATTTTTCAAAGAGTATTTGACTATTGCTCCAAGGGGAAGAAACACTGAAGTTGACAGTATTGCGGACGAACTTATTACAAAAGTTGGAGTACGGCAATTTGAATCATTATCGTCTTCATTGCTAGAGAAATCGAATGCGGCAACTATGAGGTATGTTACAGCCAAAAAGCTGTTTCGTATGGGAAAATATGATGAGGCACTCAAGTTTGTTGATCGAAAGCTAGATGACGATCATCCGATAAAACCATTTGCCCTTCTGCTTGAAGGTAGTATTTATGCCGTTCAGAAAAAGACCGATGAAGCAGTCAAGGTTTTTAGAGAATGTATTGATACAACTGAATCTAGAGTGAGTGAAAGCACTTCACCAGAGCGTATTCGACAACTTAAAATTAACAGAGATTATTGTGTAATTGGTATTCCAAGAGTTTATTTTGCAGGTCAAGCTTTTGATAAGGCATATTCAACATATTTAGATCTTCCTAAGAGCAGCTATATTTGGCCAGAGATTTTATTTGAAGAGGCTTGGACGAGTTTTTATTTGCGAGATTTCAATCGAACGCTTGGAAAGTTGGTTACATATAAAGCTCCTGTCATGAACTATATTTTTAATCCAGAAATAGATGTATTAAACGCTTTAACTTATATGGAAATGTGCCTTTGGTCAGATTCCAAAAAAGTAGTAGATACTTTTTATGAAAAATATGAAAAAGATTTTGAAGAATATCGTCGTTTTTTAAATAGTTTGGGGAAAGACTATCGTCAATACTATTTATTAATCAAAGATCTAAAGGATGGAAAACTTAAAGTAAATCCGCTAATAGGAAAAGCTCTTTTGGCGATTTCTAGAGATTCAACTTATGTTGAACTGTTCGATTCGTTTAATTCTGGCAGAGAAGAAATTGAGCGAGTTAAAAATATGCGAGACTCGAATATAAAATCTGCACTGAATAACTCACTTAAGGAGTCACTAACTCTTCAACGGAATCTAATTGGTGGATATATTCGTGGGCAATTAAAACTGTATGAAAATCAGATGGTCAGATCTTTTGAAGATATGAGCTATATAAAGTTAGAAATACTTTCAAGAAGAAAATCAGAATTGTATGAGGATTTGGCTGCTGGAACAAGCTCTAGAAATAGAGGGGATGTTGTAAACTTAAAGCGAACCGACAAGCAGTACTTCTGGAATTTTAATGGTGAGTTTTGGGCCGATGAATTGGGTGATTACGTGTTTTCATTAAAATCTGAATGTAGATAAAAATATTACTAGAAAGAGTTATATAATTATGAAGAAAAAATTAATAATATGTTTGGCTTTATGTTTGAGCTTTTGCTTTGGAAGTATTGTAAAAGCTGATACAGAAAAAAGAAGACAAGAGTTAATCGAGCTTTTAGACGAAGAGCTTAAAGAAGTTACACGAGTAAATAAACAAACGGGCGGAAGTAAACCAGAGTTTATGCTTCGAATGGGGCAGATTCTTTTAGAAAAAGGGCGCCTACTAAGAGATCAGGAAAATCAAAAATTTTTAGAAATCCCTCAAGCAGAAAGGGGCAAAATCAGTAAAGATGATCATTTTAAAAATTCTGCTCGCTATTTTGAGCAAGCACAAAAAACAGTATTAGTTTTACTTTCAAAGTTTAAAAATTTTGATGAAAAAGCAGAGGCATATTATATTTTAGCTTTCAATGCTAAAGAGCAAAAGCAAGATGAAAAAGCTAAAAAGTTTTTCGAAATGTCGCTAAAAGTATCTAAGGGTGAAAGTGTTATAACTGATAAGTCACGAATCGCACTAGCTGAAATTTATTTCAACAAAGGCTCGTTTGATAAGTCGAAAGATTTATATGAAGCAGCGATTAAAAACAAACGCGATAAATGGTGGACTAAAGATGCTTTTAATTTGGGCTGGTCCTATTTTAAATTAGGCCAATACGATAAAGCCATTAATATGCTAAACGAATCTTATGAACTCTCAAAAAGTAAAAAATACATTGATATGTCTCGAAGCATTGAAAGAGACATGGCGTATTTTTATACTGAAGCCGGTAAAGTTGATGAAGGTATTCATTTTTATAAAAAAAATGGTAAAAACATTTCAGAAGTATTGCTTAAAGTAGGTCGCTATTTGAAATCTCAAGGTAAGTTTACCGTAGCGGAAAAAGCGCTTACTCAGGCGTTGCAATATAAACAAAACGACAAAGAAGAAGCTGATATTAATTTAGAGCTCTTAAGTTTGTATGACAAATTTGGACGAGAAAATGAGCACCTCGAAGCGTGTAAATCTTTAGTGAAACAATTCGACAAAGGCACGTTAACTCCTGAACAGATAGATGTATTGAAATTTAATACTCAGAAAATGGGAGCAATAATCCAAAAAGGAATTGTTGAAAAAACTTTTAATCATAATCATATGTTACTAACTAAAAAAACGCAGGCCGCGATAACGTATTTTATGATTGATGCAAAATTGAATCCAAGTAAATCTCAAAGTTCATTTTATTTGGCCGGTGAAACTTTTTATGCAATTAATGACTTTGACAATGCCGTTCAGTATTATGCTGAATCTATTAAACTTTCACAGAAAAATAGTGATAAGGAAACAGAGGCTAAAGCAGGGCATTCATTGATGGCATCACTAGGGAAAGGAGTTAAGAAAGAAACACAGGAGAAATATTTAGTTCCTGCATATGAAGCATATCTAACTTCAAAGCCAAAAGATGAAAAATCTGCAGTGATTTATCAACGATTATTTTCAGTTTATTTTGAAAAGAAAGAGTTGGCCGGTGCTCAACAAACGTTATATCGCTATCGTGACAATTTTCCACAGGATCACGAACCACAAGAAAGAATGTTGGCAGAAATAATGGATCATTATAAAAAGTCTAATGATAAAAAATCTTTGTCGGAATTTGCTAATAAAATAGAAGCAGGAGATTTCAAGGTTTCACCAGAGTATCGTTCAAAAGTTAAAGCGTTGATGCTGAGTATGCAGTTTGAGTCAGTGGAAGAATCATCGCAGAAAGGTGATAAGAAAGGTGCTCTAAAAGGTTATTTGCAAATATATAAATCACCTGAGTCGAGTCAAGATGCCAAAAGAACTGCTGCTTATAATATCGCCGTATTATTTTATGAAACTAACGATGGAAGAAACTTGCATCAATGGTCTGAAAAAGCCGTTCAATTAATGAGTGTTGATGATGTTTTAAAATTTGAAAAAGATTTTATCATGTTTGCAACAGATTTATTTCAGCGGCGAATGTTCAAAGAATCTGCAAGTTTATCAGAAAAATTATTCGATAAAACTTGTAGGTCAAATTCTAAAAACAAGAAAGTGTTTTTTAAAAATGCCAATGTTATTTACGTATCTGAAAAAGAATTCGATAAATCTCAAAACTTGATAATAAAGGCAAGCAAGTGTGACTTGGAACAAGTGTTCATTGCTGATGCAAATTTAGACCTTTTAAATGAATTGGCCGAATCACAAAAGTGGGGATCTTTTAATGATACAATTAAGTATCTTGAAAATGATAAAATGATGACGGCCAAATTAATTTTTCCAATTTCATCACTTGCCAACGAACTAGAGTCAATTGGAAGAGTCGATGAAGCAAGGAGTTGGCGTAATCGGATGGTGGCGTTTTATGATATTGCCAAAAAAGCAAAATTAGATATTCCTCTTGAAGGTTTAGATGCTGTAGCAAATTTGAAAATGCCTAAACTCGAGTCTGAATTGAAAGCATTAGTTCAAATTAAACTAACCTTTCCAGAAGAAAAATATAACCAGGCATTAAAATTAAAATTTAAAGCTCTCGAAAAATTAACCAATTCAGCGATTGAAATAGCTGAAATTGGTTCTGGTGTTGGTATTGTAAAATCATATAAGTATTTGGTGCAAGGGCATGAAGAGCTAATTAAAGAAGTGAATGGATTTATTCCACCGGAAAAGTCTGAAGAGTACATTCGTTCGTTCAAAAAAGGCATGGGGGGACTGGTTGCGCCGATAGAGAAACAGGCAAAGGATTTTAGAAAAGCAGCAGTTAAGAAAATTGAAACTGAAAATATTTTAAGTTCTGACAATTCTTGGTTTATAGGGAATATGGATCTTCCTTTTTCTCCTGAATATTTTGTCGACAAACATGGAGTCCTTATGGATAAGGGAGGGGCCAGGTAATGCATACGTTAATTAATAAACAATGGTTACTATCTCATCTTTTGGTTCTTAGCTTTTTTTACAGTTGTGCCAGTACAGATCAAACTTTTCGTAAAAGTGCTTCGGATGGAGCACCTCTGGCCGATGATTATTCATGGGTAGATAGCTTGGATTTTAAAACTACTGAAGAGAAAAAATATGAGCCAGCAAAAGACCAGTTCAGAGGAGAGATCGGCGAAGCAGATGCGCTATCGAAAGAATCAATTGCTCGGGTATCTAAACCAAAATTAGAAAGCTTAAGCGGTGACTCTAATGATCCCTTGGATAAGATAGTATCACTTTGTTATCGAGAGCAATTTGATGCTGGATTTAAAGTTGCAGACGAAGTCTATGCTCAATATAAAAATAATACGAGTTATTGGAATCAGGTTGGAACGTGTTATTTTTTAAAAGGAGAGTATTCGAAAGCCATTCTATTTTTTAATAAATCGCGAGATCTAGATTCTAAATTTAATCCGCCAGTAAATAATCTAGGTGTAGTTTATCAGGCACAAGGTAAATACCAAAAGGCATTGCTTGCGTATAAAAAATCATCTGATATGAATTCGTTCGCACTCACGCCGTTGTTTAATTTATCGCAGCTTTATTTACGCTATGGCAAAGTCGAGCAAGCCCGAACAATTCTAGAAGCACTAAATAAGAAAAAACCACTAGACGTTGATGTTGCGGCCAGCTTTGCGACTAGTTTAATGATGAAAGGGGAACTAGGTCAATCCATAGAGCTTTTTTCAAAAATCGATAAGTCTACTTTATCCGATCCTCGATATGGTCTAAATTTCGCTTTGGTACTTAAGTTAAGTCAGCGCCCCCAAGATGCCGTGACAGTATTGCAAAACGTATCTGACCCAAAAGAATCTGATTTAAAAGCATACTATAAACGAGTAAGTGATTTTGTTAAGCAATAGAGGTTTTATGAAAAAATTTATATTTATTGTATTCATGTTTATGACCAATTTATTGAATACAGTCGTGGCCCAAGATGAAGTGGCCATAGATCCTAAAACTGGTAAAAAAGTTATTTATACTTATAAAGATAATGAAAAATTAGATTTCGATGAAATAACAATTGAGGGGGATTCGGGAATTCCGAGTGATTTATCGATTGGTCCCATCGTCGATAAAAAATTTTCAAATCGTCTACCCTACAGAAAATCATTTAATGCCGAAATCCGCAAAGGAATCGAGCGAGTCCGCTAACTTGATCAATGCCAACAATTTATGTAGGTGAAAATCAGTAGTAATCTTTGATCTTTGATCAGTTTTCAATAGGTTGGGCTCTAATTTTCAAATATTCTAATAAAAACCAGAATTAGAATATAATTGAAGTATGGCTTACCTTGATTTCAAAAATTTATTTAACTACCGTATGAATATGACAAGACTTTGTCTGTTCTTTTCATTTGTCATCTTGTTTCTGTCACAGTTATTTATGGGGGTGCAGGAGCTTGAGGATTTTTTAGTTATTATCATATTTCTCCTGTTCGTGAATGACGTAGTTTACAAATATAAAAGTCCAGATTCAGTTACTCAAAAACCTCTTAGTGACGAAGAAAAAAATATACGTCGTAAAATGACATGGATTCTTTTTTCTGTCATGTTGTTACCAATTGTTTTAGATCTTTTTAAGATAAGTGTACAAGGGCAGTCGATTATATTTAAAGTTGCGTTTATTTTATGGGCACAGGTTTTTCTAATTGATGCCGTTCTTAACTATAAAGCAACTCATTTAAAAAAATGGTTACTCTATTCTCAAACGGCCGCAATGATTGTATTGGTTTTTTCGTTATTATAAAATTATTTGTAGTTTTCAGGAAACAAGTTTCGCTCGATTCCTTCAATAAAAATATGAATACATTTAATATGAACTTCTTGAATGCGGTCTGAAATTTGAGAGTCAACGATAAGTGCAATATCGACCATATCTTTTAATTTGCCACCATTCTTTCCGAGAAGACCGATGGTTTTCATGCCCTTTTTCTTAGCACTCTCGACTGCATTAATAACATTTTCAGAATTACCAGATGTGCTTATGGCAAGTAGTACATCACCTGAGCTTCCCCAGGCTTCTATGTATCGGGAAAATACAAAATTGTAGCCGTAATCATTTGATACACAGGTTAGGTGGCTGGCATCGTTAATTGCCATTGCTGGTAAAGGAGCACGTTCCTTGCGAAACCTTCCAGTAAGCTCTTCTGCAAAATGCATGGCATCGCACATTGATCCACCATTGCCACAACTGAACAATTTACCGTTGGAATTATAGGTGTCAACCATGAGTTTTATGGCCGAGTTTACACCATGAATATTATGTGGAGTATTCATAAAATTTGTTAAAACGCGGTGGGCATCGGCAAATGAATCATTGATAAACTGAGCATCTACTAAATTTGGCATACAATCCTCTACGCAATAAATTCGGTGATAACTTTATAAAAAAGGCCCATTTGATGGGCCCTTAATTTATGCTAACTCTTCAAGTGATTTTTTTATTTCTTCTTTTGGTTGAACACCAACGAGTGTTTTTGAAGCTTGACCGTTTTTGAAGAATATCATGGTAGGAATGCCGCGAATTCCGAAACGTTGAGCAAGCTCAGGATTGTCGTCGACATTTACCTTTAGCACCGTCGCTTTATCTCCGAGTTCTTTTGCAACGTCATCTAAAATTGGCCCTAAAGTGCGACATGGTCCACACCACTCGGCCCAGAAATCCACTAGTACTGGACGGTCAGACTTTATAACATCTGATTCAAAATTTGCTACGTCGGTTTTATTTACTAATCCCATATTTTGTTCTCCTTAAGTTTAGAAATTTATTCTAGCAATTTTTATTCTCAGGGAAAACTTAAATTTTTGTTATTGCATTGCACTTTTAGCTTTTCCCTAATGAATGAGTAGTCTAAAATAAACTTATGGAAAAATTCGATAGAAAATACCTTCTTAGTAAAACACTTAAAGTCGCAAGGTTATCGCGGTTGATTGCTAAGGCCGTAGATTTATTCTTGGTGTTTTGTTTATCTGTATTGTTTTTTCCGCTAGGCTTAATACTTGGTATTCTTTATCTCTCAATTTGTGATGGGTTAATGGAAGGTCAATCTGTAGGGAAGCGATTTATGGGCTTTGCCGTGAAATCACTAGAAGATGGTAGTCCATGTTCTTATCGCCAATCTGTTATTCGAAATTTGCCACTTACAATACCTCTGCTACTTTGTGTAATCCCTTTTTGGGGGTGGTTGTTGGGGTTTTTCTTAGGTTTGTTTTTAATTGGATTAGAAGTGTACCTTTTGTATAATTTGGACTCAGGACACCGATTAGGTGACGTCATGGCAGATACTTCAGTAATGGCAAATGATGATACGTTTGTAGGGCTTAAAAAGAGAAAGACAAGTTGGTTCGCTTCGAATACAACTGGATCATGTTAAAAAAATATTCAGGATTAAATTAATGACTCATACTCGCCTCATCATTGTTGATGTTTCTAATTTTATTTTTCGAGCATTTTTTGCAATTCGCCCTATGAATGCACCGGATGGTACGCCAACGAATGCTGTTTATGGAATGCTTTCAATGCTACAGAAACTTCTTTCTGAACATCGCCCAACTCATATTTTTTTAGCTC
Source organism: uncultured Bacteriovorax sp. (assembly GCA_964456675.1). GTDB lineage: Bacteria > Bdellovibrionota > Bacteriovoracia > Bacteriovoracales > Bacteriovoracaceae > Bacteriovorax. The sequence continues at coordinate 16,832 of CAYWBR010000019.1, forward strand.
GTGATACTAAGGGAGGATCCTTTAGAAACACTCTATATGAAGAATACAAAGCCAATCGGTCTGAACCACCAGAAGCATTAATTCCTCAGTTTGCCCTTATAGATGAGTTAATTCAGAAAATGGGCTTGCCCACTTTTTCCCATGAAAACTTTGAAGCCGATGACATTATCGGCTCAGCTGCTATTCAGTGGAAGGATCAGTTCGATGAGGTTTTAATTGCCTCGGGAGATAAGGATCTTATGCAATTTGTGGGGGGGAATGTTCGTCTTTTAGATACCATGAAAGATAAAATTTACAAGCCGGAAGATGTGGAAGAAAAAATGGGAGTGAAGCCATCGCAGATCGTAGACTACCTTTCTATTGTTGGAGATAGTTCGGATAATATTCCTGGTATGAAAGGCATCGGAGCCAAAGGGGCTTCTGATCTGTTAAAAGAATGGAACACTTTAGAGAACATTATTCAAAATAAAGATAAATTAAAAGGCAAACGTGTGGTTGATGCTTTTTTGCATTACTTGGATGATGCTCTCTTGTCTAAGAAGTTAGTCACAATTGTTACTGATTTAGATTTAGGCCACAGTGTCGAGGAGACGAAGTATAATTTTTCACCAAGTGATGATTTGATTGCTTTTTTAAATCGTCTTGGATTTAAGTCAGCAATAACTAAAATGATGGAAATGCGCTATCAGGAAAATAGAGTAGCGAAAGATCATGTAGAGGCAGATGGTGAAAAATTAGATCCTAGTGATTATCATATTTTTTCTGGGTTAGCATCTTCTGGATTTAAAGTAGAGTCAAAAAATTATGATTTAAGCAATGCAGATGAATTATTTGAGTTAGTGATGATTCAAAAAACAATTAGTTTAGTTATGGAATTTGATTCCTTTGATTTTGCCAATCAAAAAATTAAAGAAATCTATTTTTCCCTAAATAAGGATTCCGCGCACCGGGTTGATTTAGATCTGCACGAAGAATTTTTAAAGCGTCTTTTTAATATTAGTGTGGAAATCGTCATGAGTGATGTCAAGGCATTGATGAGATATGCCTATTATAATGGGCTGTCTTTTAAGAACTCATTTTTTGATGTTTCCCATGCTCACTATTTATTAAACACGGCCGGAAAACATGAATTGGATTTCATAATTAAAGAACATCTTGGAGTAGATTTAAGTATTGATTCCCCAAATGCGAATACCGTTCGCGCAGGGGCAATGCTTGCGATTTACGAAAAACAAAAAGAGCGTCTGTTGAATTTAAATTTACAAAATATATTTTATGATATCGATATGGCCCTAATGCCAGTTTTATCAAAAATGGAGCTCGTTGGAATTGCATTGAATGAACATTATTTCGATCAATTTGAAATAGAATTAATTAATGAAATTGAAAGTTTGGAAATTAAAATTTTTGATGTAGCTGGAGAAAAAATAAATTTGAATTCTCCTAAGCAAGTTGGAGTTTTACTCTTTGAAAAGTTAAATTTGCCTGTAATAAAAAAAACTAAAACAGGTGTGTCTACTGATGCAGAAGTGTTGGAGGAATTGGATGGATTAGGGCTAAGTGAGATACCAGGCCTTTTATTACTGCATCGAGAATATAACAAAATTTTATCAACTTACGTGAAAGCTTTACCCAAATTGGTAAATGAAAAAACCAAACGATTGCACACAACTTTTCATCAAAATGTAGCAGAGACTGGACGACTTTCATCTACTAATCCAAATATTCAAAATATACCTGTTAGAACACCTCTTGGTCGCAGAGTGCGAAAGGGCTTTATTGCAAAGCCCGGAAGGCTTTTATTGTCTGCTGACTATTCCCAAGTAGAACTAAGGCTCTTGGCCCATTTTTCAGAAGACCCAACAATGCTTAAGGCATTTCAAGACAATCAAGACATTCACGCACAGACTGCAAGTGAAGTTCTGGGGATTCCTTTAAGTGCTGTACGCTCTAGCGATCGATCAATGGCAAAGACGGTTAATTTTGGTTTGATGTATGGCCAATCTTCTTTTGGCTTAGCTGCTACATTGAAAATTACAAGATCAGAAGCTAAAGCTTATATTGAGAAGTATTTCGCTCGTTTTTCTTCGATTAAGACCTTTTTGGATACTTTAAAAGAAAAGGCAGAAAGTACTGGTTGCACAGAAACATTTTTTGGGAGAAAACGATTACTTCCTGATATATATTCCCAAAATCGTACGATAAAGGCTCAAGCCGAAAGAATGGCCATCAATAGTCCCATCCAAGGAACAGCAGCAGATATTATAAAGCTTGCAATGATTCAAATTTCACAAGAATTAGAAGCTAAAAACTATAAATCTCAAATGCTCTTACAGGTTCACGATGAATTGATTTTTGAGGTTGAAGAAGAAGAATTAGAGGAATTAAAGCTATTGGTGCGGGAGAAAATGGAAGGTGTTGTCACCCTTAGGGTACCACTCAAAGTTGACATCGGCATTGGAGTTAACTGGTACGATCTAAAATAATTTTTTATTTATACGATATTTTTTTCATATCCTGGCTTCTTGTGTTTACAAAAGTCAGGAATTTCACTAAATTCCTGTTAGAAAATAATCGATATTTTTTAGAGGTTTATGATGGACGAGCACCCGAGGGCATTTACTATATTTAGTTAGGCGGTGGAATCGTTCTTTATAACTTCCGCTGCAATAGCGGAAGATTGACCCATCTTCCATTTGATAAAGAAATTAATTGGATATTTTAATGGAAGAAACAAATAGCAATGAGTATTCACTTGAAAATGCCCTAGAATCTTGGGCCGCTTATCCTTTTGATAAAAGAAAAGAGATATTTTACTCACTACCTCGTCATGAAGCCGAAGAGCTTTTTTTAAATCTAAATGCGAACAATCAAGCAGAATTGTTTTTAGAATTACCAGGGTACGAAAGACGATCGTGGATCCGTTTATTAGCTCCTGATGACGTCGCTGATTTAATTCAAGAATTGCCAAAGGACTATCAGTCGCCATCTATGGAGTTACTTGATCCAGTTACTAGAACCGAAGTAAATGCATTACTGGCCTATGCTGAGGATGAAGCTGGTGGATTAATGAACTCGCGTTTTGCAAGACTTCGTCCAGAAATGCGAGTATCAGAAGCTATTTCATACTTACGGGCACAATCTCGTGCTCAAATTGAAACTATTTATTACGCTTATGTGTTAGATCAACATCAAAAACTTATGGGCGTTGTTACTCTACGTGAGCTTTTCAATACATTCCCAACCAAAGTGATTTCAGAAATTATGTCTACTGATTTAGTAACAATTCACGATACAATGGATCAGGAAGAAATCGGTAAAATCTTTTCGCAACAAAACTACTTAGCTCTTCCCGTTATTGACGAAAATAGCGTTATGAAGGGGATTATTACCGTTGATGACGTCGTCGAAACCATGCAAGAAGATGCAACCGAGGATATTCAAAAAATCGGGGGATCTGAAGCTTTGGGAGAACCATATTTAGACATCTCAATGCTCTCAATGATTAAAAAACGTGCTGGCTGGTTGATGATTCTTTTTGTGGGAGAGTTATTTACTGCTTCTGCAATGAAAATGTTTGAGGAAGAGATTGCTAAGGCTGTAGTTTTGGCACTTTTTATACCTCTAGTAATTAGTTCTGGTGGTAACTCTGGTTCTCAAGCATCTACTCTCATTATTCGTGCGATGGCACTAGGTGAAGTGAGAATTAAAGATTGGTGGCGTGTATTCTGGAGAGAATTAGCCTCCGGATTAGGACTAGGATTAATTTTAGCGTTATTAGGATTTTTAAGAATTGTTGTTTGGGGCAATTCTTATGGTGAGCACTATGTACTTATTGGGCTTTCGGTCTCAATTAGTTTGATAGGTATCGTTCTTTGGGGAACTATGACGGGATCGATGTTGCCGTTTGCCTTGAAAAAAATTGGACTTGATCCTGCCACGGCATCAGCTCCTTTTGTTGCGACATTAGTAGATGTAACAGGGTTAATTATTTATTTTTCAGTCGCGCATTTTTTCTTAAAAGGTTTGTTATTATAATTTTTATAAAGTTTTTAAAATATAAAAAAGAATTCCCCCTAAAGGGATAACTATCCAAACTGGAATTTTAGTTTTTAAAATCAAGAAAAACGAGATAATTGAAATTGCAAAAAATCCTAAATGAACATCGATTGTCTGACCCAGCTTAAAAGTCGTAACTAAAATGGGACCAACCACGGCGCTAAGTGCTCCAAAAGTAAATTGATAAACCCATTTGGTTTGTCGAAGTTTTTTAAATGCAATAGGAAACCAAGTCATCATATGAGTAAAGCTTGCTAAAAATATTCCCATGGTAGCAAGTACAGCGCCAACAATTCCGCTAAGCTTATATCCAACATAAGTGACAGTGATAACCACTGGTCCTGGTGTTAATTGCCCAAACGCCAATGCATCTAAAAATTCGGTCTGCGATAGCCAGCCAAATTTATCCACAACATCGTGTTGAAGCATGGGAACAATGGCAAGCCCAGTTCCAAATACCAAGGCTCCTGCTTTAAAGCATGTCCAAAATAAATCTAGAGAAAGTGGGGATAGGGCAATGAAGACTTGGAATTGGTGAATTTTAATTCTGTTTTTTAACACCATAAAAAGTGCAAAGCTTATAATGATTAAGCTTTCCGATTGTGGATAAAACCAAAATATAATGGCACTTAAAGAAACCAATAACCAAAATTTTAAATTATTTTTATGCGGTCCAACTAAACCTTTAAGGCTTGCAATAATAACACCTAAGGTAGCGATTTGCATGCCATGAAAAAATAATTCGATTTCAGGATGACTTTTAAAATTTGCTGAACCAATTGCAAAAAGAATCATTAAAATAAAAGCGGGAAAGACCATTCCAAATCCAGCGAGAATGCCACCGAAAATTCCTGCGCGATGTCGTCCCATGAATACTGCAGTCATGAAAGCTACGGGGCCAGGCATTGCTTTAATCATGGCAAAGGCAGAATTAAATTCTTCTTCTAGTATCCATTGTTTTTTGTATACTAAATCATTCTGAATGGCGCTTACTACTGCAAGTGGCCCACCAAAACCCAAAATTCCAAGTTTTAAAAAATAGAGAAATACTTCACGAAGTGAAATCATAAATACCCGTAATTGTGATCAAAATGTAATTTACGAAAGTTAAAATCGTTTGGATTAATAGACTAGAAGACTTCGATTCTTTTGGCCAATTTATCCTTATTAACGCAATACGGATAAAAGAAATTAAAAAAAGATAAGCGCCTTGCCCTTGACACTGTTAAGATTACTACCAAATTTATAGCGTAAAAATTTAATTCTAAACATTAAAGCAGGAGGAATTATGCAATTAAGACCTTTACATGACCGAGTTGTTGTACAAAGACTAGATGAAGAAACAAAAACAGCAGGTGGAATTATTATTCCAGATAACCATGCTGAAAAACCTTCGCAAGGAAAGGTTGTAGCAGTTGGTGATGGCTATAAATTAAATGATGGATCATTACGTGCACTGTCGGTAAAAACAGGAGACGTTGTTCTTTTTGGAAAGTACGCCGGAACAGAAGTAAAAGTAGATGGGAAAGCATTTCTTATTGTAAAAGAAGAAGAAATTTTTGGAATTTTAGTTTAAAAATAAAAATCTTTAAGGAGATATGATCATGGCTAAAGAATTAAAATATAGTGAAGATGCAAGAACTCTTATTCTTAATGGTGTTAACCAATTAGCAAACGCCGTTAAGGTTACTCTAGGACCGAAGGGAAGAAATGTAGTTATTCAGAAATCTTTTGGTGCTCCACATGTAACAAAAGACGGTGTTACAGTTGCTAAAGAAATAGAGCTAGACAATAACTTTGAAAATATGGGCGCACAAATGGTTAAAGAAGTTGCGCAAAAAACTAACGAAGATGCTGGGGATGGTACAACTACTGCAACAGTACTTGCACAAGCAATTTATCGCGAAGGTGTGAAACTTGTTTCTGCTGGACACAATCCAATGGATTTAAAGCGCGGTATTGACTTGGCCGTTTCAAAAGTAATTGATGAATTAAAAAAAATGTCGAAGCCGATCAAAACTTCTGAAGAAATCAATCAAGTAGGAACAATTTCAGGAAACAATGATGCTGATATCGGTAAAAAATTAGCAGAAGCAATGTCTACTGTTGGAAACAATGGCGTAATTACGATTGAGGAATCAAAAACTGCTGAAACCGAATTAAATGTTGTAAAAGGTATGCAATTTGATCGTGGATACTTATCTCCATACTTCGTAAATAATCCTGAAAAAATGGAAGTTGTATTTGAAAACTGTAACATCTTAGTTACTGATAAAAAAATATCTTCAATGAAAGAACTTCTTCCAATCCTTGAAAAAACTGTTCAATCGGGAAGACAGCTTTTAATTATTGCAGAAGATATCGAAGGTGAAGCATTAACTACTCTTGTTGTTAACAAGCTACGCGGAACTCTTCAAATTGCAGCCGTAAAAGCTCCTGGTTTCGGTGATAGAAGAAAAGAAATGTTAAAAGACATCGCTGTGTTAACAGGTGCAACAGTTGTATCTGAAGAATTAGGTATGTCGCTTGAAGCATCTGGTTTAGAAGTAGTTGGTACTGCAAAACGCGTAACTATCGACAAAGAAAATACAACAATCGTTGATGGAAATGGAAACAAGAATGATGTTCAAGCGCGTGTTGCTGCTATTAAAGCACAAATCGCTGAAACAACTTCTGACTACGACAAAGAAAAATTAAAAGAAAGATTAGCAAAAATTGATGGTGGTGTAGCTGTAATTAAAGTGGGTGCCCCGTCAGAAGCTGAAATGAAAGAGAAGAAAGACCGTTACGAAGATGCACTTCACGCAACTCGCGCTGCTGTTGAAGAAGGAATTGTTGTAGGGGGTGGCTCTGCTTTATTACATGCTTCAAAAGTTCTGGAAGATCTAAAAGGAAGAAACGAAGAAGAAAATTTTGGTATCAGAATTATTCGCCGTGCCCTAGAAGAGCCTCTAAGACAGATTTCTACAAACGCTGGTCTTGAAGGGTCTGTGGTTGTTAACGAAGTTAAGGCTTCAAAAGATGCTAACTTTGGTTTCAATGCACGTGATGAAAAATATGAAAACTTAGTTGCAGCCGGAATTATTGATCCAACTAAAGTTGTTAGATCAGCTCTTCAAAATGCTGCTTCAGTTGCAGGCTTGATGCTTACTACTGAAACAATGATTGCCGATCTTCCAAAAGCTGATGCTCCTGCCGCTGGAATGCCTGGTGGTATGGGCGGTATGGGTGGAATGGGCGGCATGATGTAATTTGCCCCATTTTCTAATTAATTTATAAGTCCGAGAAGAGGGAGCGAAAGGCTCCCTCTTTTTTTTAGGCGCTAGGCAGGCTTTTTTATAGAGAGACATTTTTTGACGTCAAAAATCCAACAAATAGATGATTCGTTGACATCTTCTTGGTGCCAAATTGGCACGCTTTTATAAATTCAAATTATATTTTAATAATTTATGATGGATTATTTTTGGCATTATTGCTGCAATGATCTTACAGAGACTGCAAAGGATTGCAGTTTTTTCATAAAAGGAGCTTTACGGATGAAGCCAAAATTTCAGCTAGCTTTGATTTGTCTATTTACTGTTTTATCTCATTATTTTGTACTTAATTTTTTTGGTGTTCAAAGTGATTATGATTTGAAGGGGGTTGTTATTAGTTCAGAAATTTTAGGAAAGGGACTTTATAGACGAGCAGAAATCACGGTAGCAGTTAATCGGTTTCATAACGGAATCCTTAAGCGTGAGCGAAGAGTATATTCAATTTGGGATAAAAAAGTACCAGAATTAAAACCTGGTTCTGCATATGAAATGAAAACACAATCAGATTGGTTGGTGAAATATAAGCTATCAAGTTTGTAGTTCATTCTCCAATGGGCGATAAAAGTAAAAAATAAAATTTGATATTAATGAAACGCCTAGGATGACAAATGCCATGGCCATTGGGTGAATGAGTTGAATAGAGTTTACTAAGCTAGACGAAATGGCGGCAATAGTGAATTGAATTGTTCCTAGAAGAGCGGATGCGCGTCCTGCGTGTTTAGTGTGTGCCAATGATAAGGCTGTAGAGTTTGGAAAAGTAAAGCCTAACGATCCTAAACAACTCATCAACACTAAGACATATAAAATTGGGGATGGATTAAATATGGCGATTAAAGTAAGAATAAATGCTAGAGTTAAATTAACTTTTTGTGCCCAGAAAAAAATCTTTTCTAGTTTAAATCGGTTAACCAGACGTGCATTGATTTGTGCACACCCAATAAGCGCAACAGCGTTGAGAGCAAAAATAATAGAATAAGTGCCTGATGAAATTTTAAAAATATCCATAATTAAATATGCAGAACCCGCGATATAAGCAAAGAGCACTGACTGCATTAAGGCACCTGACAGAGAGGGGATAATAAAACTTTTGTCACAAATAACTTCTTTAAAGAAAACATATTCAATTTTAAGTTCATTGAAAAAATATTTTTTTTGTTGAGATTTAATTTCTTTTTTAGATTCTGTTACAATTTTTGAACTACGAATTAAGATGAAGAAACTAAACAAAGCTAGTAAATAAAAAATACTCTTCCAGCCCAGATAAATATTTACATATGTTCCAATGGATGGAGCGAGAATAGGAGCGAGTCCAATAACTAGCATTAGCATTGAAAAAATTTTTGCAGCCTCAATCTTATCAAATTGATCTCTGACAATTACGCGTGAAACAACCATGCCGCTAGCACCACCAAGTGCTTGAATAAAACGGGACATTATTAGCATTTGGCTATTGATAGCCATTGAACAAAGGACAGAGCCGATTAAGTATAATGTTATACCAAATAAAAGAGGTTTTCTTTTACCGTATCGATCAATTATTGGACCATAGAGAAATTGGCCGAGAGCTATCCCAATGAAAAAGGATGTCAGAGAAAACTGCACTTCGGCCATCGAAGTATTTAAGTCAAGTGATATTGACTTAAGTGAAGGCAAGTACATGTCAATGGCAAGCGGTCCAATGGCGGTGGTAGATCCCAAATATAAGAGAAAGCTAAAACGATTATTTTCTGATGTATCCATAGATGCACGATAAATCTTTATGGAGCTCATGGCAACATTAGTGAAAAAATATTATATAAATAAAAAAAATTACCGACGAGGATTAAAACTAAACATATAAATGAAAAATTTTTTTATCATTATCTCTATTTTTTTATCTTTTGTTGCGCTTTCAAATGAAAGCTCTAAGACTGTCTCTGTGTTTACCATGGAAATTAAGCCTTTTGGTTTTTACCGAAAAAAAGTACCAACAGGACTCTATTTTGATTATGCCAATAAAATTATTGAGACAGCTGGCTTGGTTTCAAAAAATAAAATAGTACCTTTTGCTAGGGCCCATGATGAAGTCGTCGCTGGCAACATCGATATGACAATTATGTTTGACACCAAAGAACTATTAAAGGATGCCACGCAGTCAGTAAGTATTTTAAAATTTGATAATTTAATTATTCCAGTGAAAGGGAAAAAAATTACAAAAATTACAGATATTGATGGATGGAAAGTTGGGGTGCTTAGAAGTGGGTGCTATGATATTAAGGCGATGACAAACATAAGGCCAAAGTTTATAGAGTTTAATGATTATGAACAAGGTCTGGCTTTGTATTTATCAAATAGAATAGATGCTATTTGTGGTTCACTAATACCAATGAAATACAGCTCTAAAGAAATAGGTATTGATACGGACATTTTTAAAAATGCCTATATTGTCAGTCAGCGAGAAGCTCACGTTCATTTTTCAAAAAAATTAGCTAATCCATTTCGAGATAAATTGATTAAGGCAATTGAGAAACTTAAGAAGGAAGGCTATTTTGAGAAAATGGCCAAAAACCTCGAGTATTGAGAAATAAAATCCCAACGATTTATCTCAACTAATTACTAGGCTAAAAATACACCTTGTTAACTATTAAACTCAATTTAAAATACAATAAGTAATATAGTCTTAACTTGGATTTAAAAATGATTTTTAAAACAGTATCCCTTTTATGTGCATATTTTCTTTTCAATAACTCAATTTTTGCAGATAGTTTAAGCGCAAATGAAATGGTCAAAAAAGCTGATTTGAAAAGAGGTTTAGGAAATGTAGAACATACGTTCACCGTCGATGTAACTAACTCTAAAACAAATAAAAGAGAGTTATATAAAGTGTATTTTAAAGATGTAAATAATACATTATCTGAGCAACTTGAGCCTGAAAAAAGTAAAGGCAGAAAAATGCTTATGAAGGATTATGATATCTGGCTATTTACCCCAAGTATAAAGAAACCCATACGCATTTCACTTGAGCAAAAATTGACGGGAGAAGTTAGTAATGGAGATATTGCTAAAACTAACTATGCCGAAGATTACGAAGCTAAAATTCTAGAAACGACGAAAGCTGATAAAAACAAAACCATAAAATTAGAATTAGTTGCTAAAAACAAAAAAGTTACCTATGGGCGAATTGAGTATATTTTGTCACAAAAAGATTTCTCGCCACAAGAGGCAATCTTTTTTGCTCTATCAGGTAAACCTTTAAAGCGCGCGACATTTACAGACTATAAAATGATTCAAGGAGAGCTGCGTGCAACGAAAATGATTATCCAAGATTATATTCAACAAGATAAAGAATCGATTTTGGTTTTTGATAATTATAAAAAAGAAAAATTGGATGCATCTTTATTTAATAAAGATAGCTTAGAGTTTTAGTGGATCAATAATGCTCATTTTTATTTTATGCCTAGTTAGGTTGATAACAATCGAAGCCTCCTCTTTTGGGGGCTTTTTGAATTTTAAACAAAAATACCTGTATGATTCTTCAATATCTTCAAATGCTCAAGAGGGAAGACTGAGACTATACTACGAAAATAAATGGAACGATAATTTTATGACCAAGCTAGAAGGTCGCACAGAATTTACATCTACCCCATTGAATTTATCGTCTAAAGTTAGAGAAAAAGACAAAGAACAGTTGTTTGATCTTTACCCAGGAGAGAGTTTTTTTAAAATAAAATTTTCAAATGTGATTGTTCAAATAGGCTATCAAGAAATAGTTTGGGGAGAATCATTTGGATTTAATTCCGCTGATTTTATCACGCCTAAAAACCAAAATTTTACTTTTTTATCCGAATTAGAAGAATCAAGAAGACCTATTCCGCTGATACAGACAAAGTACATAGTAGATAATTTCTCTCTTCAGCTTATTTATGGACCCAAAGCAACTTTTGAAAAAGACTACCCCGTGGATTTGTATTTTCGTCCCTTTTTTGTCAACGAAGAAATTCAATTAGACCATGAAAACATTGCTTGGTTTAAAAAACACGAAGGTGGCGCAAAAGCATCGCTAACACTTATGGGGTATGATTTCTCGCTCTTTGGGTATAGCTATTTAGATCGTAAAGCGGTGTATGAAATAAATAATTTTTCTCAAAATTCATACGTGAATTTAATTGAAAAACATTATCGGACACAATCTGTAGGCTCGTCAGTATCGACGACAATTGGAGATCTTGTGTTGCGAGGTGATTATATTCGGCACAATGGTAAAAGAATTAATTATATTAATTCTCAACGCTTGCTAAGTTCAATTAAAGTGAATGAAAATATTTTGTCCATTGGTATCGATACGCCAAGTTATGATGGATTTTCATTTTTTTTATTGGGATCACTAAGTGCTCTTGATCGAGATTTTGCTAATGGTTTTCGCAATAAAAAACAAAATATATTCTCTTTGAAAGTTCAAAAAGAATTTGATTCAGAAAATAAGCTAGAAATCGTAGGATTCTCTGAGCTAGAAGATAAAAGTAATGGTCTCCAAGTTTCGTATAGTAAAGTATTGACTGATCAATTTGAATTACTTTTGGGAGCTGAATCGTATTTTGGAGACAATGATGGTACATCAACTCGATTAAAGAAATATAATAGCGTGTTTATTAAACTTAAAAATTATTTTAATTTTTAGCTAGGAATTAGTTATGAATAATGAAGTGATCATTCGTTTTTCTGATGTTCATAAAAAATATAAATCGGAGGGGATAGATTTTAAGGCCCTAGATGGCGTGAGTTTAGAAATTCATCGCGGCGAATTTTTAGGTATCTGTGGAAAATCAGGGAGTGGCAAAACTACCTTGTTAAATTTAGCGGGTTTAATAGACAGACCTAGTCGCGGGGAATTGATCATTAATAATCAGGCCATATCAAAGATGAGTGATGATGCGCTTTCTAATCTTCGCGCTAGCGAAATTGGGTTCATTTTTCAAACATTTAATTTATTGCCAATGCTGTCCGCGCTTGAAAATGTAGAATACCCGTTAATGCTAATGGGACTATCACCTGAAGATCGAAAAACTAGAGCGCTAGATGCTCTTTGCAAAGTAGGTTTAGATCTCGTTAAAAACCATAAGCCTTCACAGATGAGTGGTGGGCAACGTCAAAGAGTAGCAATCGCTAGGGCGATTGTTAAAAAACCGTCAATAATTTTGGCCGATGAACCTACTGCTAACTTAGATTCAAAAACCTCACAAGAAATTTTTGATTTACTAATTCAACTTCAACGCGAATTGCATGTTACTGTGCTTTTATGTAGCCATGATAATGATTTAATTTCAGAGACTAAGAGAATAATTAAAATTGCGGATGGGAAAATTGTTGAAGAGTCTAAAGGGAGAATGCAATGAGATTCACATTAGCGCTTAGAAATATTATCCGCCATCGTCTAAGAAGTGTGCTTTCTGTTTTTATGATTGCAGGAGCTGTGTTGGCGATAATTATATTTAGAGGGTTTTCTGATTACTCATTGACGGCGCTGAAGAAAATAGCTGCAGAAAATCAGTTTGGGCATATGCAGATAGCAAAGGAGAAATACTGGTCACCTGGCAAAGAATCGCGATCAGAAAGAATGTTTAGTCTTGCTGATATTTCTGAAGTCAAAAAAAAATATTCCGACATAGAGTCTATTTCAGGGCGCTTAAGTTTTTATGGACTGGTATCTAACGGAGATTTATCAGTAGGTGCGAAAATGATTGGGGTTGATATATTAGGTGAACCTCAGTTTGCTACAACCATGAAAATGATCTCTGGGGTTTTTTTTACTGGACCACACGTTAACGAGGCTATTGTTGGTAGATTATTGGCAAAGCAGTTGTCCCTTAAGGAAGGTGATAACTTAACTGTATTAACCAACACGATTGATGGCGTAATGAATGCCATGGATTTGACCGTTACTGGGATTTTTTCTGCTGGCATTGATGAGATTGATGCACAATTTATTTATCTTCCTTTATCTGTTACTCAAACTATTTTAGATACGGAATTAGTAGATATCGCAGTGGTAAAATTAAATGAGGTAAGTCTTACCAATAAAAACTTCCCTCTGATAAAAAATGACATTAAAGAAAAATCAAGTTCACTATTAGTAAAAACTTGGCGAGAATTGGCGGTTTTATTTAGACAAGTCGAAACTTATTATGGTGTTCAGAATAGTATGGTGGAAGGAATATTACTTATACTTATGTTTTTAGGGATATTAAATACAGTTAGTATGACCGTAGTCGAAAGAACCGGTGAAATTGGAACATTGCGATCGATGGGCGAAAAACGCAGTGATATTGTAAAACAATTTGTGTTGGAAAGTTTTTTGCTTTCAGTGGTTGGAATTATTGCTGGAGTAATTTTTTCATTGCTGATGATTTCAGTTATTCATGGGGCAAATATAATGACTGAAATGCCTGGTGCGTCTACTCCTTTTCAGATAAAGATACACTTTTTAACTTCTTCAGTTGTCTACGCCAGTATGTTGTCCATGACAACAGCATTAATCGCTACCGGTGTACCGGCTTACAGAGCTGCTAGATTAGACATCGTTGATGCCTTAAGAAAAAATATTTAGAGTCTTAACGTAGTGGTAACATTTTGAACTCCACTACGTCAAAGACGTCATTTTTTTGAAATCTGACAAATCATCTTTGACACCTCTTTAGTGCTTTTCTGACACTCTAATTTCCTTACATTTTGGGAAAACATCAGTTTATAAATGAAACCTGAAGTAACAAATGTTGGCACGACTTCTGCAATATTAAATCATAGGAAGCCAAGGATCGGTTTCCACGGAAGGGCCAGGAAGGCCAAAAGGTAATTGAAGGATTCGATCACCTTTTTAAATGGAGCTCAGGATGAGATTTTTAATCAAGATAGGATTTATTTCAATAATTTCTATCAACAACTCTTTTGCTTTATCTGCAGTGAATGTTGCATGTCCCACTAAGTTCGTAGGAACTGTGGTAGAAGTAAAAGAGTTATCTTCAAATCTCTTTCCAAAAATTTCCGTGCTGGTGAAAACATCAGAAGTATTGAAAGGAGAAGTCGCGAAAACTATAAATTTTTCAATCGTACGAGATGGACCAGTTCGATTTGAGCCTGCAAAAGAATATGTTTTTGAAATGCACGATGGATACCTTTGCCAAGCGACAGTAAAAGAATAATTTTTTCAACAATCGATCCAAGGACGGAAAGACGTTGAAATTGAATAATCAATTTTTTACAAGGATGTAAGAATTGAGACTATTAAAAAAGGCGATCATAAGTTTACCCCTCTCTCTTATGATCGCCCTTTTTTCTTTTGAGGGGAAAGCATACACATTCACACAAGACTTTCAACGAGGAGTTTATTGGAAAAACTTCCCGGTGAATATGACTAGATTTGCGGTAGATCAAAGCGATGGAGAACTGTTGCAAGTCTTAGTGGATGAATCCGTTAAGGAGTGGGAAGATGCGGTTGGTAAACAAATCTGGAGTATTTCACCAGTAGAAAACTCATCTAATTACCACGGAAATTATATCAGGTGGTCATATAATTTTGCAGCTGAAACTGGTTATGATGCCACTAGAACACTGGCCGTAACAATTCGCTACAACTCAGGAAGTTATTTCGAACAAGTGGTGATTATTTTAAATGCGCAAATTACATATTTACGCACTAATTTTGGTGGTGCTTTAAAGAAAACAATTTTGCACGAATTGGGCCACACAGTGGGACTCGATCATTCAAGTGAATCGGCGATTATGGCAGCAACATTAGGAAGTATATCATCGCTCCAAAATGACGATGTTAGTGGAATGAACGCATTAATTGATGAAACAAATCATCGTCAACAAACAGGCTTTGTGGCCAACCAAAATGAATCTAGTGAGTCAAACAAAGTAGCAGCATGTGGAAGTATTGAAGATATTGCATCAGGTGGAGGTAGTGGAGGAAATCAATTTTTACAGTCACTTCTTTTGGGAATTGTACTAGCACTTTTTGCTCGTCATCTAAAATCGCGAGCTTCAAAACTGAGCTATTTGCTCAAATGATTCGATACTAGGTAAAAGGTGTCATGACCGTCACTTTAACCCTAGATCATTCTAAACGTCTTTATTTCTCGCTACCTCGAGCCGATAAGCCCTCTGAAAGGAGGGCTTTTTATGTCGGAAGATGCAAGCCTAAATTATCTTTTATATATTCAATATGATCATTCTTTGGATCGTAGCTATTTTATCCTGTCTGGAATATTACGGCAGATGAATATTTCACTCATTCCAATTCAATTAGATGATATTAAATTACTGGAAAAAAACAAACGCTATCATACGATAATGGTGCGAAGAAAATTTAATGATGCTTTAATGGCACTTGATTGGAAAAAAAAGTTTTTAGATTCCGCGATGCTTTCGGGGCGAATTGTATTACATGACCTATCTTCTTTTAGTGAGCTAGCTATGCCACAAAATATAGAAAAAAAAGGTGTATATTATTTTACAGCACTACCTTGTGACTATAAAAAGGCTGCAATGGATTTAGTTGTTGCATTTTTTAATGATAAAAATAGTAATGCAACTTGGCCTGGAGGCAAACGAACAAAACTTTTTGAATCAGACAAAATTAAATCAGCAGTATTTCCTAAGTTAAATAATTAATAGAGATAAAAATGAAGCATAAATTATCAGAAGAAGCACAAAGAATTTTGGTATTATTGAAGTTAGATGCAAGACGTGTTTTTGAACGAATTAAGTTTCGTGAGCAAGAATATCTAAACGTTTTTTCAATGAAACGAACCAGAGCACATTTTCCTGAAATTTTTAAAAATCGTTACGATGGGATTTTGGCGAAGGATTTAATCTTATGTAGTCAAGAAGTCATCGTAGGCCTTGATCAGTTTTATTCAAAAGTAGATGAGATACGCTGGTATCTAAACGTTACCGAAGATATGCCTTCACGTGTATCAGATAAAATGCAGCATCATATTCGAGAACTTGAAAAATTTTATGGAATGCTTTTATTATACATCGACGCAGAATTAGGCTTAGAGCAAAATACGGGAAAAATCTATGAACGAGATGTAGAATCTTCGGAGCCAGATCCCTATGCAATAAGTGGATTGGGTTCAAGTTTTGATAACGAAGAAGAGAGTTAGTAGTGAATTTTATAGGTATTTTTTTTATTATATCGTTTATTTGCATCTTTCCTTCAGAGGCCAGAACACGAAAGCCAATTCCCGCAGGAAGATTTGAGGCTTTAACGGGAATAAAAACAATTGAGGCTTCAAATGTTAATGAGATTGGAGTGAAGGGAAATGAATCTCTTTGGCCTAAGTTTAATTTACTAATAAAACCTCAATCAATAGTCTATCTTTCTCCCAAGTTTACAAATTTAGTTTTTTCTTCAAATTTAAATATCGAACTGACTCGTCAAATTCCTAATTCTGGAAGTATAGACTTAGCAATTTTGAATGAATTGACAGCTCAAGATCAAAGCCTGATTAAAACAGTACGAAAAAACGGTTTTTTATTTATTAAGACCGATTCTAATTTTAAATCGTTAATGTCTGTTGCAATGGCCTTAGGATTAACTGTCCACCACTACTCTAAAGAGTCAGGTGAAATCATTTTAGAAAAAGAATAAGGTAATTCATTCCCTTTTTTATAATTAATGAAGTTTGTTAACATATTAATATGAAATTCTTGTTCTATTTTATTTTTATGCTTAACTGCTCAAATCTATTTGCGGAAGTCGACGATGGGCGAGGGTATTTTAGCGGTAGGATTTCGCGTTTTGATCGGCAAATAAAAACGCTAAAAATCAAAGTTGAATTTTCTAATCTGAAGTATTTAAATCCGAAAGATCGATTGGAGTTTTGGGATGAAAGAAATACGTCTCAAAAATGTCTTGGCTATGTAATTGGGCGTTCGGCAGATTTTTTGTTAATTAAGGCCCCTGAATTATCAATGTGTGAAAAATTTTTATTAATAACATCTGGTGCTTACCTTAAGTTCTATTCTAAGGATTTAGAAAATAATTTAGAAATGGGAAAGGATGTAGTTAATTTACTGCTAAAAAAACGCATGGCCGTTCAAGGACAAATGGATTTACGTCAAAAAGAAATTGACTCTCACTTAGAAAAGGTCGCAACAGTTAATTCAAGATATGATGTTTTGCGTAAAAAATTAGAAATGGAATGGCAAAAAGAACTTAATGCGTTAGAAGAAGATAGAGTTCAAAGCATACGCTTGGCCAAGGACTTGGAGCAAAGGCGTGATGAAATAGATAAGAAATTAGAATTGTATAAAGTTAACGATGAAAATATGGTCTTAGACCGTTGGTCGCTGGATTCAAGAATGTATTTCAAAAAGTAATATCCAAATAACGCCTGGCGCGTTTCATGATTTTATTGATCAATTCTCTCAAATATTCTACTCTTTGTTGTTTTCTTTCATGCAAGGAGGAAGTAATGAAAGTCCATCAAATTTTAGGGCTTATAATCGCTCTTTTGGCCTTAGAGCTTAAAGCTGCGACAAGTCTGGCCGTAGGTAATGTAAATGCTCCACAAGGTGGAGAATTTAAAATGAATCTTGAAGAAGTCCCAACAACACTTCATCCGTTGTCTTCAACTGATGCTTACGCTTCAATGGTGCAAGCATATGTGGTTGAGTCGCTTATGGAGAGAAATGTTGATACCTATGAATGGCACCCAGCTTTAGCAAAAGAAGCTGTTACGGCAAAAGATGGAATGTCTTTTGAGTTTACTCTTCGAGACGGAGTAACTTGGCATGATGGAAAACCTGTTACAGTTCAAGACGTGAAGTTTTCTTTTGATGCAGTTACTGACAAAGGCAATAAATATAAAACAGCTCACATGTTGTCTTATTTTGAGAATATTAAAGAAGCACAAATTACTGGGCCCAACAAGATTAAATTCATCGTTGGAAAGCCATATTTTGGTAACTTTAATGTAGTTGCAGGTATGCTTGCAATTTTACCTAAGCATATTTATGAAAAAGGTGGCAAAGATCTTAATAAAAAGATTATAGGTTCCGGCCCTTATATTTTAGAAGAATTTGATAGGGCAAAACATATTCGCTTAAAAAAGAATCCTAATTGGTGGGGAAGTAAAGATCCAGAAAGAAAAGGGCAGCATAATTTTGGATCTATTCTAATGAGATTTGTTCAAGATGGAACAATCGCTATTCAAAGAACAGAAAATGGTGACTTCGACTACATTGGTTTGACGTCTGAAGAATACATAAAAAAAACAAGCGGACCAAAGTGGGGAAAAGAGATATTAAAAGTTAAAATGTCTAATAAGGCACCTAAGGGCTATGGTTTTATTGGGTTGAATTTAAAAAATCCAATGTTTGCAAACGCGAAAACAAGAAAAGCACTTTCTCATTTATTTAACAGAGAAGAAATGATTAAAAAATTTCTTTACGATATGTCGCTACCTGCAAGTGGCCCTTGGTATCAACAATCAGATTACGCTGATCCAGGTGTAAAAGCTCCTAAGTATGATCCAAAACTTGCTCTTCAAATGCTTAAAGAAGATGGATGGGTGCCTGGAACAGATAAAATTTTAACTAAAACGGTAAATGGTCAAACTGTACGATTGAGTTTTACTATTTTAAATCCAAATAAAGAAGCTGAAAAATATCTAACTATGTTTAAAGAAAATGCTAAACAAGCTGGCGTAGATGTGAATATTAAGCTTGTGGAGTGGAACGCGTTTATCAAGCTTCTTGATGAAAGAAAATTTGAAGCAGTAACACTTGCGTGGTCTGGTGGAGACGTTGATTATGATCCAAAACAAATTTGGCATTCTGAATCGATTGCTAACCAAGGTTCTAACTTTGTTAGTTACGCTAACCCAAAAGTAGACAAATTAATTGATGAATCTCGCATAACTTTAGATAAGGCTGCTCGCGTGAAGAAACTTCGTGAAGTTTATAAAATGATCGCGGAAGATGCTCCATACATTTTTTGGTTTAACTCAAAATTTGCTTTTTATGGTGCCAATAAAAGAGTTGGCCGTTCAAAAGATACACATAACTACGATACAGGTCGTGGCTATTGGTGGTTAACTAAATAATTTGGAGTTACTGTGTTTAATTATATCCTCCGCCGCCTTCTTATTTTAATTCCAACGTTAATTGGAATTACTTTGGTTACCTTTGTGCTCATCAACTTAGCACCAGGCTCTCCTGTTGAGCAAAAAATTCAGCAGATGAGATTTGGCGGAGGCTCACAACATTCTGATTCTGGTGGAGGGTCCTCAAAATCCTCCGCTGTGTCTGAAGAAGTTATCGAGGCATTAAAAAAACAATATGGTTTTGATAAGCCTATGCACGAGCGCTATTTTATCTGGCTTAAAAATATTGCTAAATTAGATTTTGGTGAATCATTTACTTACGAAGAACCTGCCATCGATGTAATTACATCAAAATTTCCAGTTTCGTTGCAATTTGGGATTATCTCGCTGGTGTGTTCATATACAATAAGTATCATATTAGGTGTGGCAAAAGCCGTAAAACATGGAAGTAAGTTTGATTACGTTACAAGCTTTTTACTTTTTATCATGTATTCCATACCTGGTTTTATGTTAGCAATTCTTCTCATTGTATATTTTGCAGGTGGAGGATTTTTCAATTGGTTTCCAATTGGAGAGCTGTACTCTGATGGCTATTCTGAGATGAGTTTTTGGCAGCAAATTACAGACAGAGTTCATCATTTTATTCTTCCGTTGATTTGCTATATGATCGGCTCTTTTACTGTGTTAACCATGTTAATGAAAAATTCATTATTAGACGAAATCAAAAAAGACTATATCCGAACGGCTAGAGCTAAGGGCGTTTCGGAAAAAGCGGTCTATTTAAAACATGCTCTAAGAAATGCACTTATTCCAATTGTTACAGGTATTGGTGGATTTTTATCAATATTCTTTGCAGGATCCTTACTTCTAGAGACAATTTTTCAATTAGATGGAATGGGTCTTTTAGGCTATAAATCTATTTTGCAAAGAGATTACAACGTCATAATGGGATTACTCTTTATTCAATCGGGGCTTATGCTGGTTGGAAACATTTTATCAGATATTGCATATGTGTTAGTTGATCCAAGGATAGATTTCGAATGATAGAAAAATATTTAGTAAGAAGTGTACTCGCAAGAAAGCGCTGGAGAATTTTTAAAAAGAGTAAATCAGCAGTAGTCTCTGTTTATTTATTAAGCTTTTTAGTGCTTGCGACTGTCTGTTCACCGTTGATAGCAAATTCGAAACCTTTATATTTAAAGTATCAGGGGAAATCGTTTTTTCCAGCGATGTTTGAATATACTGTCGATGATTTCGGTATAACAGATTCATTAGTTGTTGATTATAAAAATTTAGAATTAAACCATGAAGAAGGTGATAAAGCGCTATGGCCTCCAGTGCAATGGGACCCATTTGAAAGTAACGAAAAAGTTGATTCCTATCCTTCTGCACCAAGCAACATAAATTTACTAGGTACAGATGACCGCGGGCGAGATGTGTTTACCCGATTGCTGTATGGCTTTCAGTATAGTTTTGGTTTTGCAGTATCAGTTTGGTTTTTTTCATTGCTTATTGGAACTTCTTTGGGGGGGACAATGGGATATTTTGGAGGTAAGACTGATTTTATCGGGCAAAGAATTGTTGAAATCCTTAGCACGATGCCGCTATTTTTCCTCTTAATCATTCTTGTATCAATTTTTACTCCAAGCTTGGCATTACTAATCGTGATCTCTTGTATGTTTGCTTGGATAGGTATTTCTTACTATGTCAGAGCGGAATTTTTAAAAAATAGAAATCGTGAATTTGTTGAAGCTGCAAGATCTCTTGGTGCTGGGCATGTGAGAATCATTTTTAAACATATTTTACCAAACTCATTAACACCTATTATTACCTTCGCTCCTTTTACCATTGCTGCAGAAATCGTGGGGCTTGCTTCACTTGACTACCTAGGTTTGGGGCTACAAGCACCTACTCCAAGTTGGGGAGAGCTTCTTTCTCAAGCACATAAGTATTATTCTATCGCTTGGTGGTTAGCATTTTATCCTTCACTTGCATTGTTTGTTGTGTTGAATCTTTTAAATTTAATTGGGCAAGGAGTTCGTGATGCCATGGATCCAAACATGACTTAAATGGTTAAATGGTGCCAGGCACACTTAAGTTTCACTTGAGTTTAAAATCTCCACACATGATATGGGAATTTTTTAGAACTGATAGAGAGTCTTAAACCCAATCGTTCGACCTGCTTCTGAGTAATTTGTCTCAGTAGTATATCCTTTATTAAAAGCATTTTTAATATAGATTTCAAGATCTAAGTCTTTTAAAAAATTAATCTGATAGTAGAAATCAAAAAGTGTATATTTATCCATTTTTCGTGCATTACTATCGTATTGTTTTCCAAATGCTGAAAAGTTGAAGCCTACTTTTGTCGTGTCGTTAATGAATCGCACGTAATGAAGTTTGGTCATGGTGGTAGGGCGATAGGCCAGTTTTTTATTTTGTGAAATGGCATTTGCCTCTAAAAAACTTGCAGATAATTTGATTTCTTCCTTCGAACCCAAAAAATTCAATTCACCTTCTATTCCCTCTATTTTTGCTCCACCTATGTTTTTCATTTGTGAAGATGAGGTGTCATATTGAAATTTATTTTTAAAATATGTTTGAAAATAAGAAATTAAAAATGTGAAATTTTGATCAATTTTTTTTTCAAAACTTATTTCCCCTTGATCCGATTCTTCAGGTATGAGATTTAAATTTCCACCAAAGCCGTAAAGCGAATAAAGACTTGGGTTATTGAATCCCTTTGTATATGAAGTTTTAACAGTGTCGGTTGAAGATAAGTGATAACCGGTCACTCCGCGATAAGTAAATGAGCTTTTAGTTAGGTTAGGATTTTCATAACGAAAGGCCGTAGATAAAAACCAAGGAACATCTTCACCATTTGATTTTTTTTGAAAATTTAGCGAAGTGCCTAGCGTATTCTGACTTTTTTGGTTATCGCCGCTGCCTTCGTTGAATTTGATTTCTTCTCGGTAATAATGAGCACCGAAAGAAAAATCTATAAGTTTCGTTGCTTGCCATAAAAGAAATGCATTAGAGCGCTCTTCTTCTCCACGATATTGATACTTAGAAGACGACACTACATCACGCTCATTGGTTTTAAGTGAATTTTGAAATTCGGATGATATTGATTCACTCCAAGTACCAGAGTGAGTCAGATTGTAAAATGTTTCTTTTTGGTAGTTTTTATTATTTGCATTAGGGTTGATTGGGGAGGTTTCATCAAACTCATTTTTATGATTTTTATGTTTTGCTGAAAATTCTAAGTAGTGATTGGTGTTCAGATCGTATTCAAGGTTGAGTCCAATTGATTTTGAATCGACAGCATCTTTTTCTTCACTTCTTTGATCTTTAATGAGGGCAGAACGATTTCCTAGCGATGTGAAATTACCAGAAATTTTATAACCAATTTTTTCAATTTTATTTCGATGGCTTAAAGAAAGCGAGTGATCTTTAAATGATTTATTACTATAACTTGAATTTTGTGCTATTTCATTTTGCGCCTTATTGGCTTTTGCTCTTTTGGTTCTGATGAAAATTACACCCCCTAGTGAGTTTGCACCATAGAGTTGTGATTGTGCTCCTTTTAGTATTTCAATTTTTTCGATATCAGCTAGATTAAGTTCATTGAAATTAAAAGCCCTGTTAGGATCTGTTGGGTCATTCATAACCACACCATCGATAACCACGGTGGTATGGTATGAATCTAGGCCTCGAATGAGTAAACTTCCATTTTGACCACTTCCTCCGCGATTTACGGCATAAATTTGTGCAAAGCTATTAAGGAGTTCATTAATATTTTGAGCATTTGAGTTCTCAATTTCATCTTCATTCATAACGTGAATTTTTTGATAAGCTTCTTTGATGTTATAAGGAAGTTTTTCAGCTTCTACATAGATGATATCGTCTGCAAGTGATAAATGTGAAATCAATAAAAGTGGTAAAATAAATTTGCTATGTTTCATATGCACCTGTTGTCAATTAATTCGTTTCTAGTAAAAATACATGTATGAATAAATTATTAATTCTATTTTTATTGTACTTTTCACTTCTAAATGCAGCAATCGCTAACAGTGTAAACTGCACAATTTTTGATCGAGCAAGCGATATTCCTTTGAAATATGCCAAGTTATTTAGTTTAAAAGAAGACAAGAAAAATAAGCTAATATTTGTAGGTATAAAAGCGAAAGAGCAAAACGCAGATTTTGAATGGTGGGGATTGTCTGAAAATGTTGATAAATTGAAAAAATATTTATCAACATGCCCACAGTTTAAATTAATGCCTTTTCCAAAAAGGGCCATTTCTACTTCAACAACCCATATGTCATTTGTTTCAGACATCGAAGCGTATGATAATATTAAAGGTTTTACCCAGGTTCAGATGATTTCCAATCAAGTGTGGAAAAAGCGCATTGGGAAAAACTTATTAAATGATTTACCTTTAACCTTAAATATAGAACATTTTATAGCTGGTAATTATGATCTGCTTCTTACTTATCCAGAAAGTAATTTTGATAATTTGATAAGCAAATTAAATGGAAAGAGTAAAAATCAAAAGGTGCACTTGATTCCGATTATCGAATATCTTGAGAATAAAGCACTGGGCCGCCTAGAATGGATTAAATTTTTTGGTGCAATTTTTAATAAAAGAGATAAAGCTTGGTCTGTATTTACTGAAAGAGAGAAATTATATTTAGATGTAGTTCATAAAATTGGACTAATTGGCAAAAGAAAAACTCCCCGTGTTCT
>CAYWBR010000019.1:41052-41948 GCA_964456675.1 uncultured Bacteriovorax sp.
GTTCTCATGGGGGAGATGTTAGGTAATAAATGGGTCTATCCTAGTTCTAAAAGTGATTTTGTAGATTTGTGTAATGATTTAAAGATTGATGTTGTTAGACCGCATTTGGGTTCTAATATGGGGGCAGATCTACGAAAAAATATTGGACCAGATTTTTTTCATTTAGAAGAAATTTTAACAATTAAAGATCAAGTAGATTATTGGCTTCTTAATTCAGCTTATTTTACCAAGAGAGAACTTTTACAAAAATGGCCAATCTATAGAGAATTTTCCGGGAAAAAAATAATTACTCTACTTAAGAGTGCAAACAATCAAAGTAACTACCATCCGTACTGGGAATCGGGGGTAAATCATCCAGACCAATTAATATTAGATTTGGCTTCATTGTTCTATCCTGAAAACTTTGCCAAACACCGGGGCCTTTGGTTTAATGAATTATTATGAGATTCAAATTTATACTATTGGTTATAATTTTCTTTTTTTTAATTATTATTGCTATTTTAAATGGACCTGTAAGTTTAGAGTTTAGTACCATTTTTGGCCTTACTCCCTCGTCCTTCGTAGATAGCGATAATTTATCAACTATTATGAATTACCGATGGACTAAGATTGTTACCGGGATTGCAGCTTGTGGTGGACTTGCACTTGCAGGATTGTTGATGCAGACATATTTCCAAAATCCTTTGGCCGGTCCTGATGTTTTTGGGTTAACTTCGGGGGCAAGTCTTGGGGTTGCTTTATCGATTTTTGCTCAATCGTATCTTTTTCAATTCACCTCTCTGGAATTAAATTTAATCGGTTTTAGTCTAGAAGCATTTGCTGCATTCATCGGTTCAATGGGCACATTTTTTATCATATCCCTTTTGTCAAAAAAATTTCAATCGCGCACGGTCTTG
>CAYWBR010000020.1:0-21803 GCA_964456675.1 uncultured Bacteriovorax sp.
TTTTTTCGCTACTTTCTTAGCAGCTTTTTTCGCTGGTTTTTTTACTACTATTTTAGCAACTTTCTTCTTAACGGCCATGGCTAATGCTCCTCGTAAAGATATTCAACTAAAGTACTCTAAAATATTTTTACAGACTCAGGTCAAAGCTTCAACATATTTATGCAATTTAAAAACACCTGCACTTTCTTTAATTTGGATACCTCAAGATTATCTCTGGCGCCCAAAACCATGACCTATATCTCGTGAAAACCCAATATCTCTAAACTTGCCTTTAACTATTTGGGTTGGCATGATGATAGTGCTAATCAATTACTTATTTCAGTGAGGGAAATTTTGATGACGAAAATGAGAACCATGGATTTTTCTAGTCTTAGCAATATTTATGTTCATCACCATAGAGCTGAGCTAATCCAACACTCCTTACAAATGAAACATGCTCACTTGGGGCCAAATGGTGAATTAATTATTGACACTCGCCCTCATACTGGAAGATCTGCCGATGATAAATACATTGTTAAAAATTCAGCAACAGAGAACTCTATCTGGTGGGAAAATAATATTAGGGTAATGGATGGCATAACTTTTGATAAATTAACGCAAAAAATTTTTGAATACTATACCAGTAAAGACAAAATCTTCACGACAGATCAGAGTATGGGATCAAGCGATCATATCGCACTTGGCGTAAAGGTTTATTCTCCAATGCCGTCTGCAATCCTTTTTTCAGAATATATGTTTAAAGAAAAAACTAATAATATTTTTGATTCATACAGTGTTTATCATGCGCCTGATCTTGAAATAGTTCCGGAAGAATTTGGACTACGATCAAAAACAGTGATTGCTACTTGTTTTGAAAGAAAAGCGACACTAATTATTGGATCAAAATATTCTGGTGAAATCAAAAAGAGCATGTTCTCTATTTTAAACTATCTTCTACCTACGAAAAATATCCTCCCGATGCATTCCGGAGCAAATTTATCAAAAAGAGGCGACTCTTATGTATTTTTTGGCCTATCTGGAACTGGCAAAACCACCCTTTCAACTGATACAGAAACGTTGATTATAGGCGACGATGAGCATGGCTTAAGCCCCGAAGGCGTCTTTAATTTTGAAGGTGGATGCTATGCCAAGACCTTTAAACTTGGCGCTGATACCGAACCAGAAATCTTTGCAGCTTCAACTCGTTTTGGTTCATATTTAGAGAATGTTTTTTTTGATACAAAAAACTATAAAGTTGATTTTTTCAATGGTAGTGAAACAGAAAACGGAAGATCTAGTTATCCGCTTGAATTTCTTCCCGAAAGAGTAAAAGAGAGCAAGGGACCAATTCCAAAAGATATATTTTTTCTAAGCGCTGACGCATTCGGAGTGCTTCCTCCACTTTCCAAACTTACTCCAGATCTTGCTGAAAAGTATTTTGTACTCGGCTACACTGCTAAACTTGCAGGTACCGAAATTGGTGTTAAGTCTCCAAAAGCAACCTTTTCACCATGTTTTGGTGCTCCGTTTATGCTAAGGCACCCAACAGCCTACGCAAATATATTAAGGGAATATTTACTAAAGTATAATATAAACGTGTGGCTAGTAAACACTGGATGGTACGGTGGTGAATTTGGTGTAGGAGAGAGGTTTCCTCTAAAAATTACTCGCGACCTCATTCGTGCCGTACAAAACCATGAACTTGACTTTGACTTAACTTCAGACTCTTTTGAAAAAGATGAAATGTTTGGTTTTTACATACCGAAAAAAGTTCGTAATATTGATCAAAATATTTTAAACCCTAAACGTGCTTGGAAAAATAGTTCAGAATACAATACTAAAGCAAAAGAACTACTTCTCTCTTTTGAAAATCAAATAAAGAAATTTTTTAATTAAAATATGGGATTCGATTCGGCCTTAAATTTATTTGAGACTGAATCGAATTTTAAGCAATAGACCACGCAATTTGGTATCGGAATCATCGGATGGTTTTCTGACAAAAAGAAATGCATTATGTTTCTAATGGCCCCGCCATGAGTACTGATACCAATATGTTCATAATTGGTATTTTTTATTAATTCAGACAAAAGTTCCAAAAATCGATCCCTAGACTCTTTCCTTGTCTCTCCACCAGGAAAACCAACATGATCAAACTCTCTCTTAAATGAAGACAAGTTGTTCCAAATTTCTTCTCCGAATCTTGAAATAGCTTCGTGATATATTAACCCCTCAGCTTCTCCATAGCTCATCTCTCTTAAACGATGGTCAAATAAAATAGGTACATTTAAACATTGCGCCACGCTCTTACCTGTATAAACAGCTCGGCTCAAATCACTTGAATAAACGATTTCAATTGGTAGATTTTGAATCTTATTTGCTAGTTCTTCTACTTGTCTAATTCCATTTTGATTTAATGGAATATCGGTGTGACCTTGGCATCGTCGAACAACATTCCAATCTGTTTCACCGTGCCTAAATAAATAAAAGACTCTATCCATAGAAGGTAATTTAACTTAAAATATTCCTAATGAATATACTGTTATTTAAATCATTGCATATCATTTTTGTTGTCACCTGGTTTGCAGGTTTATTTTATTTGCCACGACTATATATTTATCAAACAGAATCACTTAAGTATCAAGGAAATGAGCGAAAAGTACTTCATGATCATTTTAAATTAATGTCGCGAAGACTACTGTTTGGTATTACTTGGCCATCTGCTATAATGGTGGCAATATTTGGATTTACTACTGCAAATATTTATTGGCCTTGGACTGACCATCCTTGGTTGATCGTTAAATTGTGT
Source organism: uncultured Bacteriovorax sp. (assembly GCA_964456675.1). Taxonomy (GTDB): domain Bacteria; phylum Bdellovibrionota; class Bacteriovoracia; order Bacteriovoracales; family Bacteriovoracaceae; genus Bacteriovorax. Next base: position 2,786 of record CAYWBR010000020.1, read on the forward strand.
TTTGTTTTTTTTCTATATCTATACCATTTTTCACTTCATTGGCTTTACGGAGAACTTAAAAATGATCGTTATCCATTGACGCCGATGCAACTTAGAATGTGGAATGAGGTCTCCTCTATTTTTCTTGTCGCGATTGTCTTTCTAGTTATATTCAAGTCCATCCTACAAATGGGCCATGCTCTTATTGGTCTTATATTATTTATTGTCATCCTTTTAATAGCAATTAGGGTTTATCGATTTGTTCGAGAAAAAAATGATGGTTAATTATGTCAGATAAAAAAAACCTAAATCATCTATCAAAAGAAGCCATTTACGTAACTCAACAATGCGGAACAGAACCTCCTTTTAGCGGCAAATACAATTCTTTTTATGAGGACGGAACATACAACTGCGCTGTTTGCGACAATCTTTTATTCGACTCTAAATCAAAATATGATTCTGGATCAGGTTGGCCTTCATTCTTTGATGAAGCAATTCATATAAAAAAATTAACAGACCATTCGCATGGAATGGAACGAATTGAAATTCGATGCCCCAATTGTGATGCCCATTTAGGCCACGTATTTACTGATGGGCCAAAGCCAACTGGTCTTAGATACTGTATTAATTCATTATCATTATTGTTTAAAAAACGATAAATTAAAATCGCCACCAAAAATCTAGGTTTAAAATATACCCATCTTTGCCGAGTTTTGCCTCTGAGAAATTGTTTGCAGAAGCTCCTAAAAGCATATGAAATTCTTTATCGATATAGTAGTACCCCACAGAACCACCTACAACTTTCTTTTCAAAATCAACTTTTGGTCCAAAAATAAAACGATTCCAGCTATCAGTCATATATCCATAAGCCAATTGTAACTCAGTACTTAAATCAGAAGTATAGCCATCGTTGCTTGTTAGCGTTTTTGTATCTGGCCTTTTGGTTGAAAATTTTAATTTACTATATGATAAAAATTTAGAATTTGAATATGTATCTAAATGAAATGAAAATTCATGATAAGTTCTACCGGCATCAGGGTAATAATTAAACTCTTGTGAAAAAGCCAACGCAAAATCGGAACTTCTTCCCAGTAAAAATTTGTAACCGATATTAGGTGTACCAAAAAATGTATTCAAAACACTCGTATGAAATTGTAAATAATCTCTGTATCCAAAAGCAAAGAATGATGGACCCACAATATATTCCTTACGTAGTAAGGGCTGGGCGGTTTGTCCGAGGAAAAAACCGGTATAGACCAAATGTCTGTATTTGGCCGCGACTTTTCTCTTAGAGTAACTTAATAGCTCTAGTCGAGCGGGAATAGAATTTTTAACTGTTGATAAATTTAGTTTTACTAAATAATTCCCAGTGCGAATCATTCCTGATTGTTGATGTGTCTCAACTATTGCCTCAAAAAAATCCGTATCTGAATTAACTTTACTTACTTCCGCGTAGCCCAAGACTTCATGCGAGTCATGAGAAAAAACTGCAAAGACATCATTTATTTTTATATCTTTAGCTTGTGTTAAATTTTGAACCTGTATTGTCTTATCAGCGACGACTGCTGATATTGTATAATCATAGATTGTCGATTGAGCACTAAGCGTTTCCGTAAAAAACATTAAGACGAATATTAATAAAAATCCAATACGATAAATTCGCTTTAAAATAACATCGATCCCCCATGGCAGTAATGCAATCATAAAAAACAATATTAATATTTTTTTTGAAAATAAATCTTCAACCGTATTAACCAATTGAATTTGATCTCCAATATAGGAATATAACAATATTATTGGCATTCTTCCAATGACACTTGCCCATACAAAATCAAAAATTCGAATTGAACTTATTGCACTAATAGCATTGACTAAAAAAAAAGGAATAACAGGTATAACTCTTAAAGAGATCAAGGTTTTAATATTATTTTTATCGTTTGATAAATACTTCATCTGGTAGTTTTTATACTTATCTTTAACAAAATCATACAAAAAATATCGCATTATTAATAAGGAGGCAGCACCTCCAAGAGCTGTCATTACCAAAGAATATATAACAGAATATTTAAAACCAAACAACAATCCCCCGATCATACTAAGTGATGAGATCCATGGTACAGGTAGGGCTGCGAGTACAAAATGAATAAACAAAAAAATGATTGAAGAAGAAATGAAATTTTTACTTATAAATTCTCTGGATTCGTTAAGAGTGCTTATCCAAAAATCAATGTTTAGATATTCTTTCAAGTAAAAGAAACTCAATAACATGATTAGTAAAACAAATACTATGAAAATAAACATTTTTTTCATAAGATTTTATACAACAATATTCACATATGAGGAACTATAAATGAAAATGACAATTGGACTTAAATATATTGAAACGCGCATAATTTCAGAATCTGATGTCACCAAATTTATTGAACTAACCGGGGACAATAATCCCGTTCATCTCGATGACCAAGCAGCTAAAGCTCAGGGATTTAAATCTAAAATTGCCCATGGATTACTCTCCACATCTTTTATATCTACAATTTTGGCCACCAAATTTCCTGGACCAGGCGCTATATACTTAGGGCAGAACATAAAATTTCATGCTCCAGTCTATCTTAATGAAGAAATTAATTATGAGCTAGAAGTGATTGCCCAAAAAGATAATAAGCCAATACTTACTATCAGAACAAACATATTTAACCAAAAAGCAGAACTGCTCGTTTCAGGAGAAGCCACAATCCGTGTGCCAAGAGAATACATGTAGCTGGCTAATTAACATAAATCCAATTTGAAACTTTATTGTTTATAAAGCCACATTCACTATAAGCTTTTTGGATCATTTTTTTATCGCGAAGAATGATTAATCCATCATTTAAATCTTTAATTATAGTATCTGAATTTTTACTTTGTTTTGATACTACAAAAACTCGACTACCGCTTAATCTAATTTTGAAGTTATTAATTGGTACTAACCTAATTCCGTTAGCAAAAAGTGACATATCTTCGGTTGATTGAAATGGTGCCAATAAAAAATCTCCCCTTCCAGCATGGACCATTTTCACCATTGATTCCCAGGTCGAAGTGCTATACAGCGCCTTAAGTTTTAAGTTGGTAAGAGCCGTCCAATCAGGAGTCCATGAATCACTTGATATACCAACGAGATGCCTAATATCCCTGACACTTTTAACGCTCATCGCTTTTACATTAATTGGCGATACATAAAATCCGGCTTCAAACTCACCCTCTTTGATTGTTGGAACTGTTGCATATACATATTTTTCTTCGACATCTGACTTCCAAACGGTATTGCTTCCCATAGTTGCAGAGCCCTGTTTTATATATTCAATGACTCGTTTGTAATTAGGAGCTTCTTTGAAAACAATATTATATTTTTTCTTATTTTGATTTAAGGCTTGTTGTAAAAGTACCAACTCAACTACATCTCTACGTGAGCCCTTACCTGAAAAATCAGTCAAAGTTAATGGATTTTTTTTATCGATAAATACTTTATAATCGTTATAGACATCTTTAACTACAACGACCACCACATTTAATTCTTCAACTGCATGAGTCTTTAAAATAACAGAGATAAAAATAAAAAAAATAATCAGAGCTTTGCAATTCATACAATTATTTTAAATTAACTTTTACAATTTAAATCTAAATTTATCCATTAGATTTAGCATAGTCACTTGATCTAAGCCCTTTAAGACATTGCGATAGCAGTTCCGGGAGAGGGGCTTTAATTTCGATATTCTGATTGGTAATTGGATGTTTAAAAGCTAGCAAGTGAGCGTGTAAAAAAATTCTATGTAGATTAAATCGATCTCTAAATTCTTGATTAATTCTACCTTTACCATGCTGAGTATCACCCACTAAACTAAAGCAGTAGTGAGCAAAATGCCTGCGAATTTGATGATTTCTCCCAGTTTGAATTTTTGCCTTACAATATGAAAAGCGCGGAGGAAATGCCTCAACTCTTTCAAACATTGTTAATGCCTCACGCTTAATTCCTCTCTCATCGCTTAAAGGTTTGTTAAATTCTCCTTTCTCGGGTGTCACCCCCTTGCACAACAATAAATATTCTTTAACAAAAGAGTCATCATGCCATACTTCTTTTAAAAGACTCGCTGACTTGCTGGATAAAGCAAATATTACAATACCAGAAACTGGACGGTCCAATCGATGGATTGGATATAAATATTCTCTTTGCTGCCATTTAACTAATTTTAGCAAATTCTTTTTTTCTGGATCTTTTTCTTTCATTGGATGAACAAGAATTCCAGCAGGTTTATTAACCGCAATGAAATATTCGTCTTTATATAATACTTCTATTTTTGGTTCAGAATAAAAAATTTCAGGTGGAAGTTCTTCGTTCCAATCTTTTGGAGTCTCAAATGCAGAAGACTTATCCACGAGATGCTCCCTATTAATCTTAAAAAAAGGCATAAAAAAACCTTCTCGAAAGAAGGTTGTTTTATTTTTTTTTGGTGCCCAAAGAGGGACTCGAACCCCCACGCGTGAGCGCCAGATCCTAAGTCTGGTGTGTCTACCAATTCCACCATTTGGGCGCGTGTCCGAGTAATATAATGGGTTGAATTTCATTTGACAAGAAAATATTAGGCCGCTTTTGCTCTTTCTAGTGCCGCAAGTTTGCGCTCAAGTTCTTGAATTTTGACGTTCTGAATGGAGTTTTCATTTTTTAATTTTAATATTTCTTTTTTCTTTTCAGCTATTTCTTGCACAGCTTCCTTGGTTTTCTCATTGGCCATCTCAACTTGCTTTTGAGCATTTTCAACATTTTTAGCGCTGCCACCTTTCTTTTTACTTAACTCATCATTTTGAACCGTAAGTATTTTCATTTTTTGTTCTAATTTTTTGAACTCAATTGATTGTAATTTAACCTGGTCTTCAAGAGCTTTTTTATCATGTGACAAAGATTGAATTATCACATCACGCTTTTGCACCTCAGCTTCATTGCCTTTATCTGTAATCTTTGATGCCACCTCCATTTCGCCCGAAGCAACTCTATCTTTTAAGTGATGTATCTCGCCTTCTAATTTTTGCTTCTCATCTTTAAATTTACTAATTACAGATTGAGACATAGATAGTTGTTTTTTTAGCAAATCAACTTCACGCTCTTTTCTTAGCATGAAATCGCTATCCTGCTTATCCATATTCTCACTTAATACTTGAATTTTTCTTAGCGAAATTTCTAACTTTGTTTTTAATGTTCTATTCTCTAGATTTAAATTATCATATTTTGTTTCTAATTCTTTAGCGTTTTGCTGGCCATCCCCTACAAAACCAGACTGCTCCAATTTATCTTTCAAATTATTAATTTGTTTATCTTTTTCTTTTAAAACAGAATCAATATCTTCACGAAATTTTTTAAACATTTTTTCACGATTAATAATTTCTTGCTTAGTCTTATCTAATTCTACTTGAACCAATTGAGCCTGAAAATCTGGAGCTTTTAAATCATTTTGTTCTTTGTTTATGGCCACACTTCTCAATCTAATAATTTCTGATTTCATCCCATCCATTATTTTTTTCATTTTAATGATCTGGTCTTCAAGTTTAGAATTATTAACAAGTATTGTTTTTTGATGTTCTGGACCATTGGGACTATTTCCGACTCCCCTTAATTCTTCTATTCGCGCAACAATTAAATCTCCTGCAGAATCCTCAACAATTCCTTCTATGATATAATTAGCATCTTCCTCATTAATACCCAATTTTTCAGACAAAATTTTGTAATAATCCTTTGCAGTTACTTTTTCACCACCTGATTGAATTTTTTCAACTTCTTCTTTAAGCACATTATTTATATGTACTTTCTTAACTTCCCATTTTTCATTATGTGGTAGATCATCATAATTAGAATTAATTATAATTAATTCTTCTTTTTTATCTTCCAACCAGCCCTTTACTTTTGTTACTTCTTCCGTGTAATCTTTTTTACCACCTTTAACGGTAATTATTTCAGCAATATCTTCTATATTTTTTGAACTAATTATTTTTTGAACTTCTTCTACTCTTTCTAAAAAGCCAGATTGACCAATGTCCTCAATTGCCAAAGATACGTTCTCATAAACCTTAGTACTTCTTACCATTACACAGATCAAACTTTTTGTTTCATCATTCAATTGATCAAGAATGTCTAAGCGAGGATAATTTTCTAAATATTTCAAAACTTCAACATCAGATAATTTATAATTTTCACTAGAAAGGCCTTCACGCTCTCTAATATTTTTAATAAAAAATGCAAATTTTTTTGCCTTAGGAAAATTTTCTTTGGCCAATTCACTACTTATGTTTAGAGAATTACTTTCAATTGTCGTATTGCTACCGCGCTCTACGACTTCTCGCACCTCCAGACTAACTACCTCTGATACTTCATCTTTATTTTTTATGACATCTGGAAATTGATTATCTAAAACTCTCACATCTTTTGATTTAACTGGATAATTTATTGATATTTCTTTAGTATCTCGTGGCACCAAAGAAACACTGTCCGAAAATCTAAAGCCCCCAAGTCGTGCTTTTAATTTAGATGCAAAAAAAGTTGTTACCTTTAAGCGGTTAGTTTTTTGTATTACTGTAATATCAGTAAAATCGGCGTCCTCAATTGATAATAAGAAATTTCTCGTCAAAAAATTCTTGCTTTCATTTTCATTATTTAAAATTACAGCTTTAAAGATTTTAATATCCTGTGAATCGAGCTTTACACTAAATTGGACAGCAACTCCATCTTGAAGCGTAGTTTTTTCACACTCAATAGGAGAAAAACCTTCTTTATTTGCAAAATAGCACAAAAACTGTAACAAATGATGTAATGAGCGATGAAATGATAAGTAATTATTTAGTGATGCTGATGCTCCCTCTGTCAAGCGATCAACCAAGCTACCAACTTGAAAATACTGAGAAATGACTAACGTTTCAATTTCAGCTTCAAATAAATCAGAAAGATTTGAGATACTTTCATTCTCCGTAAGAATATTGACTAATCGTGCACCAAAACTTGTTGGAAAAATATCAAACGGTAGATAACCTGATCCATGGGCCTTAAAAATTTCTTTTAAATTATTTGGTCTATCTGTAACATAAAACGTTTTTTTATGCTCTTTAGCGATAGCAAATGGTGCAATGATAATATGTGAATCACTAGTTACTACTTTGTCGACAATAATATTCTCAGGTAGAGATTTTTTCATCTCCTCCATAATGTCTTGATCAACAATAGTTAATATCTTTTTCACATCACTCATATTTTATGCGGTTAAGCTATTGGCTTCCTTTAAATAAAATTCAATTTTCTTCATTAAATGGGGAGACATAAATTTAAATTCATTTTTTTTTATTAAATCAAACACAAAATAGTCTTTTTCTTTTCCAAGCAAAGCACGAGTCCGATGTGAAAAAATTAACACCCTTTCAGCATCTCCAATTTCATTATCAAACGCTTTTAGTGGACCAGATTTTGCTTTAAGATCTTCAAACAGAATTGCAGTCCAATACTTTTGCTTCTCATTTTTTTGACCATTAATAAAATTATCGATGGAAATATTTTTAAGGCTTAATGTTTTACCTTCAAAATATTCAGCTAATTCTTGTTTCAAGCTAAGAGTTAAATTTTCACTTCTCATTAAATCTAGTCCACTTAATGCCGTGTTGTACATTTTCTTTAAAAAATCAAAATCATTAAAACCTAATATTAAAAGAAGTAGCACTACGTCCGCAGCTACGAGTAGATACCTATCAAAAAGTTCGATATCTCGATTTAAGTGAAATTCTGTTTCCGAGTCAGATAACTCATAGAATAGATTTTCAAAAAATAGCTTTAGTTCAAAAGCACCATCAGAACTGACATTTTTCCAATACCTAATGCGCACCACTGATAGCCATTCTTGCCAATGAATTTCTTTTTCTTCTAGAGTTTTTGCCGCTATATATTTTTTTGTTAATACTTGAAAGTGATTTATAAATTCTGTGTCGATTGCTTTCGCAATAAATAATTGAATTCCTCTTTTCTCGAACTTCTCTAAGTAGGAATAATCTAACCAATCACCACGATGCCGTAATAATATCGTATTCCCAGAAGAATTTTTCCAATAAATATCTCCCGGTGACATTTTATATGCCTTCAAATCATCATATGATATTTGTTTCATTTCCAAGAAATTCTCCAAATCAATGAAAAAGGTAAAAAATTCATTGATATTTCATAGATCTTTTCGGAAACAAAATGAGCGATATTTAGTTATTTAATTAATTATTTGATCGAGAACAGATACACTATCTGTTCTCGCCGTTAAGGTAGAAACTTTTTAATCGGGTATTTTTAAAGTGGATTATGGCACTTAAACTGATGTGTTTCGGAAGAATTTGTAATTTGTGGAAATGATTTTTTACACTCTTCAGTTACTTTCCAACATCTTGGGTGAAAATGGCAACCAGTAGGTGGATTCATTGGACTTGGAATATCTCCTTCTAAAAGAATTCTACTCTGTTGATGTTTCGGATCATGGCTAGGTATGGCCGAGAAAAGTGCTTTAGTATAAGGGTGCTTAGAACCGCCATACAGCTCATGGGATTCTGCAACTTCAACCATATTTCCAAGATACATTACAGCAACGCGATTTGAGATATATTCGACAACTTTTAAATCGTGAGCAATAAACAAATAAGTAAGACCTAAATCTTTTTGTAGGTCCATCAATAAGTTTACGACCTGTGCTTGAACAGAAACGTCTAACGCTGATACTGGCTCATCACAGACAATAAACTCTGGCTCAACAGCAAGTGCACGAGCAATACAAACACGTTGTCTTTGTCCCCCAGAAAACTCATGGGGATATTTATTTAAAGCATCTTTCGGCAATTGAACTTGGTCTAAAAGTTGAAGTAGTCTTTTTTGTCGATCGGGCTTACTCGTGTGTAACTCATGGATCTCCATTGGCTCGGCCAATATATCTCCAACTGTCATTCTTGGATTCAACGAGGCATACGGATCTTGAAAAATGATCTGCATTCTTCTTCTAATTGCCCGCATTTCAGCAGGATTAAATTTTGTAATATCTTTACCATCAAAAATAATTTCACCAGAAGTCGGCTCAATCAATCTTAAAATTGAGCGTCCCAATGTTGTTTTTCCGCACCCCGATTCACCAACCAAACCTAGGGTTTCACCTTTATTAATTTTAAAACTAATACTGTTAACTGCATTTACTGCACCAACTTCTCGTCCTAAAAGCCCACCTTTTATTGGGAATCTTTTGCAAAGATTTTTTACTTCTAACAAAACTTTATCGCTCATATATTTTCCTGTATTATTACTAATTTTATTTTAGCTCAATGGATGAAAACAACTTACTTGATGCCCCAGTACTAATTCATTCAAATGTGGCTCACCTTGAATACCCTTGCAGGCTTCGCTCACATATTTACAGCGATCTTGAAAATTACATCCTGATGGAAGTTCAAACAACGAAGGAACCATTCCCTCGATTGTCTGAAGACGTTCCTTCTTTACCCCTGAGGTAGAATCAAATGAAGGAATCGATTCCATTAATCCTTTGGTGTAGGGATGCCTAGGATGATTAAAAAGAGTTTTAACATCCGCTCTTTCAACAATCTGTCCACAGTACATAACTGCTACGTCATCACAAGTTTCTGCAACAACCCCAAGATCATGAGTAATCAAAATAATTCCCATGCCTAATTCTTTTTGAAGTTTTTTCATAAGCTCTAAGATTTGAGCTTGGATAGTAACGTCTAAAGCCGTTGTTGGCTCATCCGCAATTAAAACGTCTGGCTCGCACGAGAGGGCAATGGCAATCATTACACGCTGTCTCATACCACCTGATAATTGGTGAGGGTATTCTTTGACTCTCTTTTCAGGAGAAGGAATTCCTACCAAGCGAAGCATATCCACTGCTTTTGCAGCACGGGCTTTTTTATCTAAATTTGGTTGGTGAAGTTCAATAACTTCTTCAATTTGATCCCCAATTGTAAAAACGGGGTTAAGTGAAGTCATTGGTTCTTGAAAAATCATCGCAATTTTATTTCCGCGAATTTTTCTCATTTCATCACTTGGCATATTGACCAAGCTTTTACCTTTAAAATTTATAGATCCACCTGCAATTCTTCCAGGGGGATTGGGTATAAGGCCCATTATTGCTAGAGCAGTAACAGATTTTCCAGAACCAGACTCTCCAACAACACCTAAAGTTTTTCCTTTATAAACGTCAAAGTTAACACCATTAACAGCTTTTACTGTTCCTCGATCGGTCTTAAATTCAACGATCAAATCTTTAACTTCTAAAACTTTCTCAGCCATTCTTTATTCCTTAAACGCGTTATTAGCGCAATAATCAATTTATTTAATTCTACTTACCTTTAAGTTTTGGATCAAGTGCATCTCTAAGTGCATCGCCAAGTAAATTAAGTGACAATACGACAACAAACATTGCCAAAGTGGCAGCGGCCAATTGCCACCAGACTTCACGTGCAAGTTCAAGCTTAGCATCGTCAATCATTACTCCCCAGCTCGGTCTCCCCTGAACACCAAGCCCCAAATAAGACAATATTACTTCAGCCTTTATTGCCATCTGAAAAGTTAATGAATAATTAATAATCATCATATGGGAAACGTTAGGGAAAATATGTTTAAACATTTTTCTAGAATCACTTGCCCCTATCGCAGCCGCTGCTTGAACATATTCACGATCTTTATGGCGCATAACCTCACCACGAATAACCCGACAAAGCCCCACCCAGCTAGTAGCACCTAACGAGATAAAAACTGCTGGAAGGCCTTTTCCTATAATGAAGGCGATTGCAATAATAAGCATAATACTTGGAATTGATGAAATTGTGGTAAAAAGCCATGAAATAAAATCATCGACTCTACCTCCATAATAGCCTGCGAGTAAACCCAAAATTGAACCGATTACTACCGATATTGTAGCGGTCGCTAGACCAATTGCAATAGCAGTCTCAGTTGCCTTAATCGTTTTTTGAAACACACTACGCCCAAAAATATCTGTACCAAAAATAAATTCTGAACTTGGAGGGCTATAAGAAGGCCCAATTTCTTTTGACCAATCAGCTCCTGCAAATCCTAAAAATGCAGAAATTGCGACTAGGAAATATAAAGCAACAATCACTAGCGAAACAAACGCCACCTTATCACGGTAAAGTGTTTTCATGGCATGCGCCCATAGAGATTGACTTGGCTTTGAAACTTTAACGTTAGTACTCATATTATAATCTACTTTATTTTAACTTCATACGTGGATCAACCACTGTATACATTATGTCAGTAATCAGGTTAAACACCATAAAGGCAATTGCTGACAAAATTGTCATTGCCTTAATTACTGGAAAGTCTGACGTGTTAATAGCCTTAATAGTTAAACCACCTAGACCAGGAATACTAAAAAAGCTCTCAATAAGAATCCCACCTAAAACAAGGAAAGGAATCTGCATAATTAAACTTGTTAAAATGGGAATCATTGCATTTTTAAGAACATGCTTAAAAAGAATGACTCTTTCATTAAGACCTTTTGAACGAGCAGTTCGTACGTAATCTTGAAAAATTTCATCCATAATTGCAGTTCGATAGTAACGGACCTCGGGGCCAATTTCGATAATAACCGAAAGAACAATCGGAAGAAGTACGTAAGGGATAAAATTAGGAAATCCAGGTTCAAATCCCGCAATTTCAAACATGCCCAACTTATAAGAGAAAAAATATTGCCCAAAAAGAATATAGGCCAAAGAAGGTATCGACATCATCGCAACACAAATAATGGCAATGGTCTTATCGATTGCCTTTCCACGATAAAATGCAACTAATAGCGATATTGAAATGGCCAAAAAATTCGCGATGACAAAAGCTGGTGCAGTAATCGCAAGCGATGGTAATGCTCCATTTTTAATCATTGTCCAAATTTCTTGCTTAGATGACCATGAATACCCAAAGTCCATGGTGAAAGCCGACTTAACAATATCTAGGTACTGAGCCCAGAAGGGGCGATCAAGACCAAGTTCTCGATGGATTTGAGCAATCTGCTCTACGGTTCCATGTTTTCCCAACAAAAGAAGTGCTGGATCTGGAGCCACCAAATTAAAAAGTACAAAAACAATCAAACAGACCCCGAGCAATGTCGGGATCATGTTGATTACTTTTCTTAAAATATAAGACCAAATATTCATTTTTTATTTACCTAGAATTTTTTAAGCGCCTGAGCTTTTACGTCATTATCAATATTCAAAAATTGAACGTTGTTATGGTGAAGATCACTTGTGTGATAATTTTTCAACCAGCTTTGACGAAGAGTGTAAGATTGTCTGTGCATATTGTACATTAGAACAACATTGTCTGCTACGTACTTGTATAAATCTTCATACAACTTAGTTCGCTCAGGAGAATCCTGCATAAGTGCCGCCTTCTCAAACATTTTGTTGTATTCAGAATTATCGTAGTTCGAGCTATTCGCACCTGGAGATTTATTTGGTCCGTATAATAACTGAAGGAAATTTTCAGCATCTGGATAATCTGCCCCCCAAGCCATACCAAACATTTGAACTGATTTTTTCTTAACTTTTGCTTGAAACTCTGGCCATGGTGAAGCAACGATTTTGATCTTTACTCCAATTTGCTCCATTTGCTTAACAAAGAACTCTGCCATCTGGCGAGACGTTGTTGAATCAGAAATATCATAAGTAATTTCTGGAAGCCCTTTGCCTTCTGGGTAACCGGCTTCTGCTAGCATTTTTTTAGCAGCGTCTAAATTTGGCCCCTTCCAAGGATTTTTATAATCAGCAATATGCCCAATTATTCCAGGAGGAACAATTGATTGAGCTGGGAAAGATGTTTTATTGTAAAACAACTCGTTTGACTTCCCTTCGTCATAGGCTAAGTACATTGCTCTTCTAAGCTTAACGTTACTAAATAATTTATTCTCGTAATTAAAGCCAGTATACGTAACATCTAGAAGCGGAGTGATTGAAAGCACTAAACCTTTATTCGCAAGTTCGGGAGACAATTGGTTATCTTTAATTGCAGTTCCAAAATTATCTTTTGGGATACCGTAAAAATCAACTTCACCTTTATTGAACTTTAACCATGCTGGTTGAGATTCTACCATCACGTGAACCACTACTTTTTCTACTAATGGTAACGGTTTGTCTTTATCGGCCAGGAAATCTTGAAACTCTGGCGAAGCATCTGATGGGTATAATTTTTTTCTAAAAGTTGGATTCTTAACATAGATAATTGTTTTGGATTGATCAAACGTTCCAGCTTCTAACTTGTATGGACCTGTTCCCACTGGATGATTTAAAAATTCTTTTCCATATTTATCAGCTATTTCTCTAGATACAGCATAAGTAAATGGCATTGCCAAAGAATATAAAAATTGAGGAAATGGTTTAGCTAAAGTGAATTGTAATGTGTATTTATCTACAGCCTTAAGCCCTTCAACTTCTTCATCGTAATTAGTGGCAGGCAAACTCGCATTTTTATCTCTCCACTCATTTAAGCCTTTCACTTTTCCATCTAAAACCCACCAGCCTTCTGAATTAAGTTTTGAATCAGCTAGTCTTTTAATCGAGTAAACAAAATCTTTTGCTTCCAACTCGCGGCCCTTGCCTCCAGCAAATGCAGCATCATCTTGAAACATAACACCTGGGCGAATCTTAAAAGTATAAACCAATCCATCAGCTGAAACCTGTGGCATTTCTTCGGCCAAATTTGGAACTAATGTATACGGTTTTTTCAAATAGTGAAATTCAAGCAAGCCTTCGTAGATTTTTGAGATTTCACGCCCAGAATAAAGGTCTGCCGCATTGATAGGGTCAAATCCTTTAATTTCAGCAGTACTAACAAGATTAAGTACTCGCTCACTTGCATTTTGTTTCTTGGTGCAACCAACAAACATTATTGCAAGACAAGCCAAGAGAGCAACAACGCTTTTTTTAAGATTCATAACAAAAAATCCTTTTTTAAAAATAACTAAAAACTTTGGTCGGAAATTAATTTATAATAGCAATTTGAACAATTTGTCATTTTTTTATGAAGAAATCTCAGAAAATGTTCGCCATTTACTCAAAGCATTGCGACCGATAGAGGTTTAAACCAAAAAGCTTACTTTCAGAATGTAAGAGAGTGATTATAAAACGCTCGAACTTACCATTATCCCATCCGCTGTGAACAATCTGCATTTGGTGATTGGTGGCAAATTGACGCCAGTATTTTAGATCGCGGCCCTGTAAAATAAATCCTTCATTTGTGGCCAGCGAGCATTCTCCATTCTTCCTAACTTCGCATTTTATTTTTTCAAGATTAGTAACTAGGTCTAAATAGCGCGATAAACCCACAATGAATTCCCGTAATAATACTTCGGTATCTTTTTGACTATATCCACGCTCCGACGCATTTTCCAAGAAACTTTTATAAAGTGAAGATCTAAGAAACTTTTGATCCTGAATTGGAACTCCATAATCAAGCTCCAACATTTCCTCACCAACAATGGGAATACTTATTGAAAGTTGAAATACCTTTGCCATTTTTTTAAGACCCGACTCGTACGAAAATACAAATTTCCCGAATGGAGATTCAATACGTCCATTACCTTCTGAATTAAAACAAATTGAACCGACAGTTTGCGACAACCAGGCTCCGTTTGAATCAAAAGACACTGTTCTTTGAAATGAGCCACAGCCCACTAACAAAAATATACAACTAGCAATTAGAACTTCTCTTACTATGGAGAAGATGCTGGGGATCTTTTTTGCTCGATATCTTGAATAGATTTTAATAATTCATTCCGTTCGTTTGAGAATTGATCTACTTGCGTAAGAGCACGGTCATAATAAGCCTTAGCACGATCAAGATTATTTAATTTCTCATAAATCATACCAAGGTGTTTTGTAATCGTCACATCATTATTAACAAGTTCATATGCCTTCATTGCTTCATTTAAAGCTTGGTTAAATTTACCCGCTTTAAAATAGTACCATGCCATTGAATCACGAATATAACCGTCTTCAGGACGAATCTTTACGGCCCTAGAAATATAAGTGTATGCCAGGTCCATATTTTCATTTGATTCTAAGTAAGAATAGCCTAAAAAATTCAGTGCATGAGCATTGTTAGGATCTTTTTTTATTAGCCCTAAAACAATAGCACGAGCTTCCTCTTTATTTCCTTTTTTCTCTAAGACTGATGCTAAATAATAATCGTGTCCATCTGTAAATTTTTTATGACCCTTAAGGGCCTTTAGTGTATCAACCGATTTTTCTAATTCACTTATTTCATCAAAATATGTCGCCTTAATCAGACCTAGTTCAACTTTCACTTCATCATATTTTTTAGAATAGGTATCAATAAACGCAATAAGTTCATTTGATATTTCTTTGCCTAGTTTAAATTTTTCTTTAGCTTCTAATGAAAGGATTTCTCCTCTTTGTAAAAGTGAATCCTGAAATAAAGGACTCGAGTCTTGAATTTTAGAAAAATATTCTAATGCTAATCCATTTTGTTTTGTCTCTTGATAAAGTGCCGCTAAATAGTAGAGTACTTTATCCGACTCTGGGACAACAGATAATACTTCATTAAAAACGGTGATCGCTTTAGCGAATTGATCGCTATCAACATACAATAACCCCAAACGAACCTTAGTATTTAAATCATTATCATCGATAGAAACTAGGCGCTCAGCATAGGGCATTACCTCTGCATTTAACTCCATTGAAAACATTACCTGTACTAATCTACTCAATACAGGGTGAACGTTGGTTGAGTCTGCATTCTCAACGTAACTGACGTATTCTTTTATCGCTTTTTTGAAATCTTCCTTTTCTTCATAAAGTGCACCAATGGCCAGTGTTGCTTGAAAAAAATCCGGATCTAATTTTAACGTTTGACGAAATGCTTTCAACGCTAATTCATTCTTTCCGATTTCTTGATATAATTTACCCTTGTAAAAACCATATAACGGCTCAGCTGGATCTTTTTTTGAACAGCGATCTAACACATTTAGTGCATCTTTATAGTTTTTTCCACTGCCATGATAGCGAGCAAGAAACAAACACGCCTCTTGGAAATCTTCGCTTTCAATAATAATTTTTTCATATATCTTCTTAGCTTCAACTCCACGATCTAAAGTGGCATAAATACCGGCCAAAAGTAACGTCACGCCATCATCTTTGGATTTTAAAATAGTATTTAAGTTGTTTTCTAATAAAGAGAGCGCTTGATTTAGCTCACCTGCTTTCACAAGCTCTATTGCATATTTTTTTAATAAAAATGTATCATTGGGATTAAGGTCCAAGGCAAATTTTAAAAAATGAAGACTGGTTGCGATTTCTCCTCGCATGGAAGCATCCATTCCCTTAATAAACAATTCTGAAGAATAATACTTCATTGCTTCGGGCCCATTTTTCAATGCATTATTCACACGCTCTTGGGTGTATTGCCCTTCGATTTTTAGATCTTTTTGTGGATTAAAGGAAAATTCATTAATTTTATTTTCAGTCGGCGCTTGGTGAGCACAGGAGACAAGTGCAAAAACTGAAAATGTGGCCATTAAAGATTGCTTCAAATTTAGCTTCATGGAGCCTTCCTTGGCGAAGTTAATCCCTCGCCTTGTACGGATCGTGAGTTCAGGGGACAATCTTTAATTTTTGACTTGCTAAAATTATAACCTGGATCTTTTATCCCACTGAGTTTTTTGACACACCTAACTATTTAAATATACGAATAAATCAAAATTTTTTTACTTGAGTCGAAGAAAAAATATGTAGTTTGGTTGACAGCACGAAACCAATCTTGTTATTCATCGCTAGCATTGCACTGAATACTCTGCGTCTCTAGGTTAAAAGCACAACTTGCTGAAAACAAAGGAAAGGCGGCTGAGTGCGGTAATAAAATACCAATAAAATTCAGAGCTTAACTGAACAAAATATTCAATTATTAACCGATCGCATTTAGCGGTCCATTTATGAATAAGAAGCTAAATAAAAAGCTTCCGAAAAAAATAGGGGTAAATATGAGCGACGTTAGAATCATTAAACGTTACCAAAACAGAAAACTTTATGACACTCATCAAAGCTGTTACGTGACTCTTGAAGAGATCGCGCAAATCATCCGCGAAGGTCATGAAATTCAAGTAATCGACAATAAGACAAAAAATGACATCACGTACATCACCCAAATCCAGCTTCTTTTTGACCAAGAGAAAAAAGCTACTCGTTCAGGAGATGTTGAGCTTCTTAAGCGTGTCATTCGCTCTGAAGAAGGTACTTTTACTGGCCACATCAAGTCACTTGAGAAAAAACTGGGTACAGACTATGCAGAATTCAAAGCTCCATTTAACAATGTAGAAGTAAACTCTGCTATTGAAACTACTGCTACTTTAAACTAAGATAAAAGCGTTAATATTAACGCATCAATCTTGGTTGGTTATGAAAAAAATTTTATTCTCAAAATTAATAGCCGTTTCCGTACTACTAATGTCGGAAGCGGCTTTTTCGCAAATAAAGCCTAATTTAGGTCAGTTAACTTCCGACAAAACGGCAGAAAAAGTGAAGGATGAAATCCCCTCTTCTGGTGCCCACAATGGATTTGTTCCAGGTCTTCAGCGCCATTCAGTTGGTTTAGGAATTGGTCAAACTTTTTTAAGATCTGACTTTGAAGATAACGGCGAAGACAAAATCACTTTTGACCTCTACTATAATTATTCAGCGAGCTACTCTTTTGACTTCGTAGCAAATTTACATTTTACCGACCACGAGTTCAGAAATACAGAAACGGAACTAAAAGGTTTGGCCCTCGCGATAAAAGGAAAACTGTACCAATTTGATGCGTTTGCCCCTTACGCACTCGGGGGATTTGGTTTTTATAAACCCCAAGTAACTCAAAACGTGAACAATGTTCTAAGAGAATCCGACTCAAAATTAGTATTCGGTATCAATTTTGGAGCCGGTGTAGATTTAGCTTTAAATGAACGCGTAACAGTTGGTGCCCTTTTTCATTACCATGATCCATTTGATGTAAAACAAGAAACTGGAAATAAAGTAGAAGGCTCTTACTACAAATTATTACTTACGGCGATGTACACTTTTAATTAATAATTATGCCACATCGTCTCTATATTACGACCGGTAAAGGTGGAGTTGGAAAAACAACCCTGGCCCTTGGTCTTGCTCTACACCTAAAAAAGAGTGGAAAAAGAGTTAAGTACTTTTCTTTTTTACAAAATTCTCCACAAAAAATATTACAACAACTAGACATCGACTTTCTCGATATCGAACTCATCCATAGTGCAGAAATTTATATAGCTCGAAAATTAAAATCTGAGACTGTTGCTCATTGGATAATGAAAACTCCATTTTTTAAATCACTTTTTCAAATGATTCCTGGATTAGGCCACATGATTCTTTTTGGCCATATCATTGATTTGCTTGAAAAAGATCCAACACTCACTATTGTTTTAGATGCTCCAGCATCAGGACATGCTTTAACAATGTTTGAATCGACATCAACCTTTGAGACTATTTTTCAATCGGGATTAATTGTAAAAGACATCGAGCGCATGAACAGTTTCATCCGCACGCAAGGGAACGCATTAACCTTTATTATTTCATTGCCAAATCCCATGGCCTATCAAGAAGCATTAGAATTAAGAAATGAACTCATAAAGAAAAACACTGAAATTGCCCCTCTCGTTATTAATGATTCACTAACCAAATTATTAAAAGCTGAAACTCAGGAAACATTTTTACCTGATTTTTTAATAAATAGAATGGACCAAGAAAAGGAAGTTTTAAATATCGAAAGCGATGCTTATGTTTTAGAGCATTTTAACGATAATGATCAAAGAGAGCGCATTACTAAAGTTGGCCAAGAGGTGAAGTCTTGGGTGCTATAATTATTCCAGATAATAAAAAAGTTGAATTTTTTTGTGGCACTGGTGGCGTTGGGAAAACCACGACGGCAGCAGCGCGAGCACTTTATTTGGCAAAAACCAAAAAA
>CAYWBR010000020.1:21813-41710 GCA_964456675.1 uncultured Bacteriovorax sp.
TAATTACTATTGATCCAGCAAAACGCTTAAAACAAGTTCTGGGCATTGAAAACAAAGAAGAAGGCACTATTCATCCAATATCGGCCCAAACATTCATCACAAATATGACCAACGATTATTCTTTTGATGCGCTACTTATGACACCGTATTCAACACTAAAAAGAATCGGCGTTGAAAATGGGCAAGAAGACAAAGTCGACACAAATATTTTAAAAACACTCACAAAGCCATATGGTGGAATGAACGAAATCATGTCGATTGTCGAACTTCAAATGCAGCTGAAAAAAGATATTTATGATGTAATCATATTAGACACTCCTCCTGGAAAACACTTTATCGATTTTCTCGAGAGCTCAAAAAAAATACAAAATTTTTTTGATAAAACATTTGTAGAAATTTTTCAATTTTTAGGGAGTAGTTTTCAAAATACCAATAATGCTAAATTTACTGGGCCAAAATCTCTCATAACAGGACTTGTTTCAACTGGAATAAAAAAACTTCTTAGCTATTTGGAACAAGTTACTGGTAAAAATTTTGTCAAAGAATTCGTCGATAGTATCTCCATTCTCTATCAAAATCGCCAAACATTTCTTAATGCTTTGCAATTTCACCAAGAATTAAAAAAAGTAGAGTTTTCAAATTGGTTTTTAGTAACATCTGCTGATCAGCACAAAATTGACGAAGCGGTAGAGCTAAAGCGTGAGGCGCACAATTTTATTCATCGCGATCATTTTTTGATTATTAATAAATGCCTAACTAATGATTTTATTACTTGGTCACCTAAAGGGGAAAAACTTATCGCCCTTAAGGAATCTCTTCTATTAAGAGAAAGTCAATTAAAAGACTTCTCTAGTAAAAACTTTGAGAACATAATAGAATTTCATGAAGTATTAAGCGCGTCCCCAAAAGAGCATGTCAAACATCTTTCAAATGAATTCATGTTGCCATAGATCTTAGGAAACGCCTTATTCTAAAAGGAGTTCAAGATGTCGCAAAATATTATTCGCACAAAAGATGAGTTAGATTCATACATTTGCCATCACTGGAATGAAATTAATCAATATATTGATAATTTGAATCAGCAATTACCAATCCCATTTTATTCAAGTGTTGATATTCGCGAAAGCAAAATTAAATACGCACCAGTAGATCACAATATGTACCCGGCCGGTTTTAATAATTTATGCTCGACTGATTTAAAAAGCTCCACTCCCGTTATCAAAAATGCAATAAGAAAACTCAACCCCAATGCTAGACATATTGGAATCATTCCTGAATCAAATACAAAAAATTTATTCTATCTTGATCATCTTTATTCTCTTTATGCACTAATCTCCAATTCTGGTTTCGAAGTGAGTATAATAAGTTTTGATCCTTCACTTTTTGAAGACAATCAAACAAAAATTTCTTTGCAATCTCACTCAAACCACCAGCTCGATATTTTCCAAGGAAAATTGGTTAATGGAGCTGTATCAAACGGTATCGTTAACTTTGACGTTGTGATTATGAATCATGATCAATCTAATCCATTACCTGTTGATTGGAAAAAAGTTGAGACTCCAATTTCACCATCTCCACTTATTGGGTGGTTTCGAAGACAAAAAAATATTCATTTTAGTTATTATCATAAAATCGTAACTCAATTTGCTGAGCACTTTCGCATTGACCCCAATTTACTCCAGGCAAAATTTAAGGCCGTAGAAAATGTTGATTTTGATACAAAAGAAGGCTTAGAACCATTGGCCAGCACTGTGGATGATTTAATTACAGATCTTGGAAATGATGCCAAGGTATTTGTTAAAGCCTCACAAGGAACTTACGGCATGGGGATCAGTGTAGTTTCCTCTGGTGAAGAAATACTGAATATGAACAGAAAGACTCGAAACAAAATGGACATTGGGAAAAATGCCATCAAGTTTACGTCTGTTCTTGTGCAAGAGGGAGTGGAGACAATAATTAAATATGACAATGGCCCAGCAGAAATAACAATCTATCTAATTGATGGACAGTGCATTGGCGGATTCATGCGTGCAAATGCAGAAAAAGATAGCTTAGGTAATTTAAATTCGAAAGGAATGGTTTTTAGGAAATTATGTATGTCCGATATTGGCCAAGATGAGGACCACAAATGCAAAGAAGCAATCTATTCTATTATCGCAAGACTATCAGTGATTGCAGCAGCCCACGAAATTAAAGAAGTTGAATAAAATAGAGATTTTTTAAAAGGAGAACCCGCTCATGATGACTGGAGCCAAGAAAAACATTTTAGATGCTATCGGATGGACCCCGATTGTAAAACTTAATAAAGTTACAACGGGAGTGGAGTCTGAAATTTATGTAAAACTAGAATACATGAACCCAGGAGGATCTTCAAAAGATCGCATTGGTGGATTTATTATGGATCGTGCAATTGCCGCTGGAAAATTAAAGCCAGGTGGTACCATCATCGAAGGAACATCAGGAAACACTGGTGTTGGCCTTGCAATGTGGGCGGCAGTCAACGGATATAAATGTATCTTCGTTATGGCCGACAAACAATCACAAGAAAAAGTTAATAATTTAAAAGCATTTGGAGCAAAAGTTGTCGTGTGCCCTACTGATGTTGAACCTGAAGATCCTAGGTCATACTATTCAGTATCAAAGCGACTAGCTGAGACGATTCCTAATTCATACTATGTAAATCAATATGACAATCTATGGAATCGTGAAACCCACGTCGCAACGACAGGTCCAGAAATTTTCGAGCAAACTAAAGGTGATTTCGATGTCTATATGGCCGGAGTTGGCACAGGTGGAACAATCACAGGTGTATCTATGTACTTAAAAACAAAAATGCCAAATCTTAAAACTGTTGGTGTTGATGTTGAAGGATCTATCGTCGCTCAATATGCCCGCACAGGAGATCTATCAGGGGCAAGATCATATGTTATTGAAGGAATTGGTGAAGACTTCATACCTGAAAATTACGACTTTAAAGTTATTGATGACTGGGTCGTTGTTGGAGATAAAGAATCTTTCTTGATGACCCGTGCACTTTTAAAACAAGAAGGTATTTATACTGGGGGTTCTGGTGGTGCTGCTGTAGTTGGTGCTATAAAATATGCAAAAACACTGAAAGAACCCAAAAAAATATTGGTTGTATTGCCAGACTCTGGTAACAGATACGCCTCAAAAATCTATAATGATGAATGGATGATGGCCAAAGGATATATAGATTCTGCATTTAATGTACAGATTAAAGACTTGTTGGCAGAACTAAACAAAGATCGCAAGGAAATTATTTCAATTACAGATCATGCAACCATTGGTGATGCCGTAAAACTAATGGAAGATAAAAGTGTGTCTCAACTTCCAGTTGTTCATGATGACATTATAAAAGGAATTGTAAGTGAAAATAGTTTATTAAAACCACTCTATACAGGTGAGTTCAAACTTACTGATAGCGTAAGTTTAGCTTACAACAAAGGTTTTAGAATTGTTGATATCAATGAATTACTTGCTAATGTACAGGATTCACTTCTAAAAAAGGAAGTTGTTTTAGTAACTGAAAATGGTAAGTTAAAAAATCTTTTAACAAACATTGATATTTTAAATTTCATTGCAAAAAAAGAAAACGCTTAATAATAAGGAAACAAAATATGCTACCTCCGAAATCAAAAATTAAACATAACTTTACAGGTAAGTCCACTAAGGCCATCCACGTTGGCGGTCACCCCGATGCAGAAACAGGTGCAATCATGCCACCGATCTATCAAACGTCTACCTACGTTCAGTCCACTCCAGGTATTCATAAAGGATATGAGTACTCAAGAACTCACAATCCGACACGTACTCGATTGGAAGAATGTCTTGCTAGTCTTGAAAATGCAAAACACTGCTTAGTAACAGCTTCAGGGCTATCGGCCGAAATGCTTTTAATGCATTTGCTACCAGCAGGTTCAAACATTATATGTGGTGATGATGTATATGGTGGAACTTACAGATTATTTACGACCGTTTTCCACAAAATGCATAATTTCAAATTTGTTGATACAACGAATTTAAAGTTACTAGAAAAAACTATTAAAGAATTCAAGCCAGCTATGATTTGGATCGAAACCCCAACTAACCCACTTTTAAAAATCACCGATATCAAAGCCGTAACTGCTATGGCGAAAAAAGTAAAAGCCCTAACTGTAGTTGATAACACTTTCATGAGTCCATATTTTCAAAATCCATTAGACTTAGGTGCTGACGTTGTCCTTCACTCACTAACAAAATACATCAACGGTCACTCCGATAGCGTTGGAGGTGCTATGATGCTAAATGATGATAAAAACTATGAAACACTGTTCAAGCTTCAAAATTCAATTGGACCAAGTCAATCACCTTTTGATTCATGGTTAGTCTTAAGAGGTGTAAAAACATTAAAAATTAGAATGGAACAGCACCAGAAAAATGCCATGGAAGTTGCAAAGTTTTTAGAAAAGCACCCGATGGTAGAGCGTGTAGTTTACCCTGGATTAAAATCACACCCTCAGCACGCACTTGCTAAAAAACAAATGTCTGGGTTTAGCGGTATGATTACGTTTTTCTTAAAAGGCGACCTTAAAAAATGTAATAAATTTTTATCATCACTAAAAGTATTCTCATTAGCAGAAAGCTTAGGAGGTGTAGAGTCTTTAATTGAATCTCCCGCAATAATGACCCATGCTTCAATTCCAAAGACAGTACGTGAATCAATCGGTCTTACAGATAATTTAATACGCTTAAGTGTCGGCATTGAAGATATTGGCGATATTATTTCAGACTTAGAAGCTGGATTTAAAGCAGTAAAATAAAAACTTGATATAAGGGAGAAAAACTTCTCCCTTATATTATGATTTACGGTAAAAACATCCTATTGATTTATTATTTCTTAGACTTGCCGTTAAAACCATTTGAGCAACTTCAACAGAATTTCTTAAACCAATAAGACTATCAATCAGTTTTGCATCTTTATAAAAACGATCTACTTCGTCTTTAAGCTCTCTGAACATTGCATTGGCCCGAATCAAGCGATCGCGAGATCGAGTAAGGCCTACATAATTCCACATTGTTTGTTTGAGAGTAACTAGGTCTTGATGAATAAGTGCAGTATCAACTTCTTTTGTGCCATCAACCCAGTCTCTAATTTTTTCAGACGAATAAATTTTTTCACTCTCTATGCGCAGAAGTATGTCGTTGGCCGCAAAAGCGCCAAAACTTAATCCTTCAAGCAATGAAGTTGAAGCTAAGCGATTGGCACCATGAAGTCCCGTACAAGCCACTTCTCCAACAGCATATAAATTTTGTAAAGTGGTCCTTCCTTTTAAATCCGACTTTACTCCACCACAAGTGTAGTGTGCTGCCGGAACTACCGGTATCGGAACTTTTGTCATATCAATATGATTTTCTAGACAGTGTTCATAAATAGTAGGAAAGCGTGTTTTAACCCATTCACTGGGTTTTTTAGTGATATCTAAATAAACACAATCGTTTTGTGTTTCAATAATCTCATCCGCAATTGCGCGGGCAACAACATCGCGGCTTGCAAGTTCCAAATCAGAACTGTATTTACGCATAAATCGCTCGCCCTTAGAATTTATTAAAATTCCCCCCTCCCCTCTAACTGCTTCAGAAATTAAAAATCTTCTATGAGTAGATCCTCCATAAAATGTAGTTGGATGATATTGGATAAACTCCATATCTATAACTTGTGCCCCAGCACGTTTTGCCATGGCATGCCCATCTCCTCTAGCACCTTCAGCGTTCGTATGGTGTAAATAAAGGGCTCCAACACCACCTGTGGCAAGAACCGTAAATTTTGCCATATATTTTTTTACTACTTTTGATTCTTGATCAAAAAGATATGCTCCTAAGACTTTATTTTCTTCATATCTCTGAGGAATATCAACTCCATGGTGGAGTGATGTTAATAGATCGATTGCAGTATGAGATGTTAAAAATTTAACATTGGGAAAGCGCTCTTTATTATTTAAAAACCGCAATAAAGCAGTCTGTATTTCTTTTCCAGTGTAGTCACCCTTATAAAGAATTCTTGCACAAGAATGTGCCGCTTCTTTAGTAAATTCAAATTCGCCTTGGTTATTTCTTTCGAAATCCACCCCAGCTTTATTTACTAAAATATCTTCAAGAACTTCACATGAATGATTTGCCAGCAATTCAGCAGCAGGTAGATAACTAGTAAAGCTCGACGCTTTTAAAATATCATCTATGAGTTCGCTCTCTGAACCTTTAGGATAAATAATTCCACCTTGAGCCCAAACAGTATTCGTAGTTGATGGATCTTCTTCTCTTGTCACAATAGTGATATTTAATGATTTTTCCGCTAGTGCTACAGCAGAAGAAAGCCCAGCAATACCAGTTCCTAAAATAAGCACGTCTGTTTGATATGATGACATTGAACCCTCTATACTGAACGTTTAAATTTAAGAGATAAATCTACATGGGGAGCACTATGAGTAAGGGAGCCAATACTTAAAGCATCAACCCCATCGATAAGAAAATCTTTAATGGTATTTAATTTTAAGCCACCTGATACTTCATATGTCATCGCGATAGGCTTCATTTTCACAGCTTCTTTAATTTGCTCTGGTGAAAAATTATCCAACATCACAGTCGTAATTCCTAATTCAATAGCTTTTTTCAATTCATCTAGGGAATGAATTTCTACAACGATTGGAGCATAAAAACTTTGCATTGATTTAAAATGCGCCCAAGCAGCTTCAAGGCTTCCAAAAAAACTTTTATGATTGTCTTTTATCATCCATGCATCGGCCTGACCAAATCGGTGGTTAGTTGCACCCCCGAGTCTAACTGCATATTTTTCGAGAGAACGTAAGCCAGGAGTTGTTTTTCTAGTATCTAAAATATGAACTTTTTTTCCGGCAGCTGCTTTAACAAATTCTGCGGTATAAGTTGAAACACTCGAAGATCTTTGCAATAAGTTTAGCGCGACCCTCTCACCTGTAAGAGCTAGAGCAAATGGTAATTTAAATTTTATCTCGTCACCAGGTAGAAACTGCCTTCCTTCATATGACTCAAAATATTCATATTTGAGATGAGCTCCAAGATAATTAAATGTGGCCACGAAAAATGGTAAGCCTGACAATAAAACAGGAGATTTAATTTTTAAAGTTGCCACAACTTCATCTTTTGGAAGCGTCGCCGTATAGTACAAATTTCTAGATAAATCATCTTCATCGAAAAATCTTTTAAGATCTGATTCAAAGGACTTTAAAAAAAGGCTATCCAACATTTGATTGAACCCCTGTTAAAAATTGACTTTCCCATTCTTCATAACTCTTAAGAATTAATAAGTTAAGACTTTTTAGTAACTTTATTGATTGCAGTAAGCGGCATATGAAAAAAATATTACTCATATACACAGTTTTTATCATTTTACTCCTATCATGGAAGCAAATTGTTACGAATAAACAATGGGTTGGCCAAATAAAACAAGACTATATACTTGGAAGGCTTCATACAAAAATTCTTAAAAAAATTCCCGACAATCAAAAAAAATACTTTAATTTAATGGCAGCTTTTACTGTTGGAGATGAGAAAAAATCCATTTCTAGGCTTAAGTCTAGCTACAAATCTCTAGGGCTCGTCCATCTTTTTACTCCATCTGGTTTCCACTTACAGGCAATTCTAATTTGTCTAAGCTATCTTGGGCTCAAAAAACATAGAAGAAAGTTTTTATTAAGCTTACTTTTAATATTTTTCATCCCAGGTTTTAGTGCATTAAAGCGGATTGTAATTTTAAAAATTTGTGAATCTTATTATATTCATTTAAAAAAATGGATTCCGAAAAAATTTTATTTATTTTTACTAGTATTTTTGCTTTTTTTCCTATGTGGTGACTACTATAGAAATCCATTAAGCTATAGTTTAAGTTTTTTATTTTTAGGAACAATCTATGCTTTAAATGAAAATCCAAAATTATATTACGTTCACTACTTCCTAGCGTTTTTTATGGCACAATTATTAGTACAATTATTTCTTCCTCAAGAAGTTACATTGGCACACTTTTCTATCGGATTTATCCTAGGTTTGATATTCAATATACTTTTTCCGGTGATAAGTATTTGCTATATTTCAAGTTACTTGGTTCTCTTACTTAGTAATAATTACTCCGCATTTTTTTCACGTATAATTCTTTTTCCAACAAAAATATTTCACAATCTTTGCGCTTATTTTTCAAAGATTCATTTTTCAATAACAAATTTTCACGGGGCTCTCATCATAACCTTAATTATTTTGGCAATAAGCAATCATCTATTAAAAAAACATCTATCAAAACTTGCAGCAATTCTTTGCTTAGCATTTTTCTCAACAGGGATAAAAAAAGAATTCAAATTAAAAAAAAGTGAGTTAAAAATTAGTCAAGACTCTTTAAAAGCAGCTGCAATTTCTCGTTTGATTTCCCTTTAAATTTCCAACATAGAAATAGAAAAGGTATTAGCCAAAGTATAAAACTTAATGGCCTTATAAAAATATAAGTATATCTAAAAGAGACGATTCTTCGATTTCGCTGAAAAAGATAAGTAGTATAAAAAGGCTTTTGATGACAGGTTTTTCCTACTCGGTGAAGAAAGGACAAATCTTTTATTAGGCCCATATTTAAATTTTGCAGATATACTCGAGCAGAAAAATCTACATCCTCCCAATATGTATGCAAACCTTCATCCATACTTCCGACTTTTTCATAAATTTCACGATCTAAAACAAAAGCGGAACCTGGAACGTAGGGAATAATCCATTTATTACGTCGCTTTTTTAACAAATTTACAAAAATATCATTGTTCTTAATGTGAATAAGCTTTAACCGATAAGGAATGAAAATTCCCCCAAGTGAATCAATTTTCTCTAATTTTCTAAAATAGATTGTAGGGGCATAAAAACCACTAGTGTTTGGCCATTCATGAAGTCTTGGAAGAGATTGGATCTCTACATCGTTTGTTACAAAAATAATTCGCTCAAAAAACTTAAAACATTCCCTTAATCCAAAATTTACCCCACCAGAATATCCTAAATTTTCACTTAATATCAAATGACTAATATTTGGAAAACAGTCCTTCAGTTTTAGAATATGAGTTTTCTCTGAACCGTTATGAACTAAATAAATTGGTATTTTTTCCGTCTCACCCAGTTTATCTATGATAGATTGAATGCATTTTTTGGTTAATTCGGGATGATTGTAACTTAAAACTAGAAAACATCTATTCATAAGTTTAAACTTACTAAAACTCATTAAGAAGTGCCAGGCACTTTTAAGAAAATCTTGAGATTATTAAATGAAAGTTATTATTCCTTGCGCTGGATTTGGCACTCGTGTTGGGAGTCCCCTTGTAAAAGAGTTGATCCCTTCTAAAATTTCTGGAAAACCTCTAATTGACTTCATTTTAGAAGAAGCAATTATACGAAAATGGGAAATTCATATAATTACTCGCGCAGAGAAAACCCCACTTATTGACCACGTAAAAAATTTACCAAATACCACTGTTCAAATCGTCGAGCCGACTAAAGAATGGCCTCATTCTATCATTGAATCGAAAATATTTTGGGAAGAAAAAAATCTTCTTGTCTTACCAGACACTTATTTTTCTCCGAAAAATATTTTAGATGATATCGAATCTTATCTATGTTGCTTTGAGGCCGTATATGCAGTTATAGAAAAAGAAACATACGAGACATGGGGAGCAGTTAACATTAGCGCAAAAAATATCCGACTAATCGAAAAGCCGCATTCTAATGTCAATCGTAATCATTATCGTGCCTGGGGTCTCATTGGTTTTCAAAAAGACGTTGGTGAAACTATTTTTAGGGCACATCTTGAAAGTACGTTCGATCATCAAGAAAAAAATTTACGTATAAAAGGTAAGTTTGTATCACTTGATATATTTGATGACCTAACAAGGTCAGGGCACACTTCATCCTAAAGAGAATTTAAAGTGTGCCTGGCACCTTAACTAATATTTCGCTGGTGTTTTTTTCAGTTTAGCTTTTTTGGCAGTTCGTGTTTTTTGGAATTTATCTTCTTTTACTTCAAGTTCAAGAGCGTTTAGTCTCTGGGCCATTTTTTCTTTATTTTCTTTAATCGTTTTTACCGTTTCAAAGTATGTCTCGCGTCTAAATTTTTGAAATGCTTCCGAGTCCGCTTCTGTTCCTGGTTGTGCACCTTTTTTTGAAACATCGATGGTCTTTTTCGGAGAAATATATTTTGTAGTTTTTGTATTTTTAGTTCCGTCACTATTAAAACCTAAGGCATTAAGTAATTGAGGCTTAGTTAGTACACGATATTTTCCAGGAGCCACACCTTCAATCGTTAAATTCTCTATTGCCACTCTTTTTAATTTATCAACAGTTAGCCCAACTGCTTCACAAAGCTTTCTAATCTCACGATTTTTCCCCTCATTCAACCTAAACTCTAACCAAGTTTTGGCAGGAAGTTGTTTTATAATTCTTACTGACTGCGGCTTCACAAACCCATCTTCTAGTTGGGCACCAGCTTTTAATTTAGCAAGAAGATTATCTGTCACAGATCCAAAAACTTTTACTTCATAAATTTTTGTTACGTCATATTTAGGATGCATGATCATGTTTGCCATATCACCATCATTAGTTAGGATCAAAAGTCCTTCTGATAAATAATCTAAACGTCCTACCGGATAAATTCGTTCTGGAATATCTTTGACAAGATCCATAACAGTACGTCTACCCTCTGGATCATTAAGCGTTGTAACATACCCACGTGGTTTATGGACATAAACGTAAATTTTTTCTACTGCCTGTAAATCCGCGAGAGCTCCATCGACCATGATGACATCGGTATTAGGATTTACTTTAGTTCCTAATTCCATTACCACTTCACCATTAACAGAAACCCGGCCTTGAGTAATGATGTCTTCAGCTTTCCTGCGCGAAGTGATTCCACAATCTGCAATATATTTCTGTAGACGAATTCCAGGCAAATCAGATTTTGCAGTATTACTTTTAGCTGTATTTATTTTTGGTTTAGTGCTTTTTTTTGAAGCTGTTTTTGGTGAATTCTTAGAATTCATGATTCCTCCTAATCTTGCCATCGCGGCAGTTTACTTGGTTATATGGTAATGGAGGGAAATTAGGTTAATATACGCCCTTTGTCAAATGTTCCATTTATTTTGCTTATAGTTATGTGATTCTAGGTAGATGGCATCATTTACCATGTTTGAAAACATACTCTCATAAGAGCACGACTTTTATGAAAGTATGTTTTGATGATTGGGTATTTGTTTTTAAATTTTTTTTACTTCAAGTCATCTTCAAAGCCGATATCATCGACACTATCTTTTAAAAAACTTAAATCAAGATCTAGGTCTTGAGCTCGTTCAATCACCTCATCAGTTTTATTATCTAGTTTTTCGGTGGATTCATCCAGCTCGTCTTGAAGTTGAGTATCAAAATCATGTGAAAGCTTTTCACCACTCAAATTTTCAAAGGCAGCATCAAGGGCTTTCGAAAGCGCTTCTTCTTCCGTTTCTTCTGTGTCAAATTCTAGATCAATATAATAATCAAACTCTCCATCTTCTGATTCTACAAAAACGTCACCTTCTTCTTCACTGGCTTCTAGTTCTTCAACTGGCAATCCTGTTTCTAGATCAATCATCTGAAAATCTTCATCAACCATCGGAGCGTTGTGGGGACCGGCTTCTAGATCATCTACTATTTTCACATCAAATGGTGTTCCCATTAACTGAGAACTCACTGCTGACTTATTTTGCTCAACCGCCAAACGTTTATTAACGAATTCTTCTAAAAGATCAAATGCCGACTTAACTTCTTCGCCCTCTGCAGAAATTCTCTTTTTCTCTTCAACTTTTAATGAAGTCGTAAAATCAGTATCTGATGCAATATTTTTAATTGCCTCAGACAATTCATCTAATTCTTGCAGTTCATCAAATTTAAACTTTTCTTTATCACCTGAATGAACAAGCGTTTTAATGTCGGCAATTTTTCCAACTTGAGGAAGTGACATGCTCTCAAGCTCATGCTCTGGAGGAAGACTTGAAAGATCTGCCAAGTTAAATACTTCTAAAAATTCTGGTGTCGTTGCATAAAGAACAGGTCGCCCTAATTCCTCTGAACGTCCGGCAACTTTCACTAGACGTTTATCCATTAAAGCTCTAACAATATGCCCAGAATCAACACCTCTAATTTTATCAACTTCTATTTTTGATACCGGTTGTTTATAAGCGATAATTGCTAATACTTCGAGTGCGGTTGGTGAAAGTACAAGTGAATTGATTTTGAAAATATCTTGAACATATTTTGAGTAGGTTGCTTTAGTTCTATATTGATACCCTTCTGCTACTTCTAGTAAGCGGATCCCATGGTGCTTTTGCTCGTATTCTGCTTGAAGACGCTGAAGAGCTTCATGAATAACTTTTAGAGGCATATCTTCATCAATGAGCGCCTTAATTTTTAAAATGGAAACTGGCTTATCATTCATAAATATAATTGTTTCAATAGCGCCACAAAGTGAGTCTGGATTTAATCCCGTACGAGCTTGCCATAGAAGTTCCTCAGGAATTGAATGCTCTAATTCAGGGTATTCTAATTCTTCTGATGATGGATATCTTTGCGCAATAAATTCACCATCCATCATAGTCATTTCTTCATCAGTTGAATGAAGTTCTAGCGAAGATTCTTCTTCCTCCATATCACTTCTCAATGCATTTAAGTTTGCAAGTACTTCCTCTGCATTAAACTGAATTTCTAAAACGTTTTCTGTGTGTTCCATGTCTTCTCCGCAGGAATTCCAATATTTTTAATTATTGAATAATTTTTGTTTCATCTTCATTTCCAGAACTTTCTGTATTTAAAAGCTCTTCAGGAAGAAGAATTTCACCATCAATAACGTCATTATCAGGGCTTTCTGCCGCTAATAATTCTTGATTCATTTCTTCGATAAATGCTTGATCTTCTTTTAGATCTTCAATTGTAACTGATTCTATTTTTTCACTTAAAAGCGTATCTCCCTCTGTTTTTTGAGGTGCTGTTCCCTCTTCTTCAAAACCATTGGCTTGTTCAACATCAAAGTCTTCAAGGGATCTAACAACATTTATATAGACCGTGCTTCTGTCTTCATTCTGAAAAACTTCAATTCGTTTTAAGCGAGCAAGTTCTAAAAGCGAAATAAATGTGATGACAACATTGTTCGAACGTACTTTTTCAGGGTCCATTTCCTCGCCATCTGTATCCTGATTAAGTTTTGATTTATTATCTAAATTGAGAAGTTCATCCAGTGTTCTTTGCTCACCTAATTTTAAATTTGATTTTAAGAAAACTAATTTTTCTTTTATTGATAAACGATCGCGCTTAACAACCGTATACTTTCTTCTTTGTCTAAATAAAAAATCCACCATGGTCATAATTAATGCATTCTGATCCATCGGCGTTAAAATCGAATTAATAATCGCTTTTCTATCAACTTTTGGTTTTACAAAAATTTCATGACCTTTTTTTGGCAGATCCCAAATTTTTTTCGACATTTTTTGAAAAAATTGAAGTTCTTCTAAGCGACGAATAAGCTCTGATTGTGAAGTGATATTTAATCCTTCAACGCCTAATTCATCCTGTAATTTCGCTTGTTCTTCCTCAGTGATGCAGATTTTTGATTTTAGAAGTAATAAAGTAGAAGCTAAAAAAAGATAGTCACCTGCGATGTCAAAATTTAGATCGCGCATTTGTGCCAAGTAGTCCAAATATTGTTTGGTGATTTTAGTCAGATCTAACTCTCTAACATTCATTTCCTCTTTTTCAATTAACAAAAGAAGAAGTGCCAATGGCCCGTCAAAAGATTCAGTTTTAACCTGAATGGTGGTGTCTAACATACTTCGCCTCTTATCCTAACAAGGTAATGAATAAACCAGTTACAAAATTACTAAATAAAATTGCCGGCGCCATGATCCAATTTAAAATTGGTGTCATGAGAAGCACGATGATAAATATAAAACTAAATCTTTCTAATTCTTCATATTTTCTGGCGGCATTATAATCAAGAACTGCCGTTACCATTTTTGACCCATCGAGTGGAGGAAAAGGTATTAAATTAAATACCGCCAAAAGCACGTTTATAATGATTGACTGGCGTAACATCTGTAAGAATATTTCAAAAAATTCAAAATTTTGAGGAACTTTAGTTACAAGAATGGCCAACAAAAAAGCTGATGCCAGCATTAGTATTAAATTTGCACCAGGTCCGGCAAAAGAAACCCAAAACATACCTGCGCGTACTTTTTTAAACCTTCTCGTGTCCACTGGTACGGGCTTGGCCCACCCAAACATCGTACCACCAAGCACTGCCCCAATTAATGGAAAAATAATTGTACCGATTAAGTCATAGTGAACCGATGGGTTAAGAGTTAGGCGCCCCATGCTTTTTGCCGTATTGTCGCCAAATTTATTGGCCATCCAAGCGTGAGCATATTCATGGAAAACAATTCCAATTAAAAAACCAGGTAATGATATAGCAATTTTGTAAACTATTTCTGTCATAGGGAGTAAACATAACATTTTTCACCTAGTCATACAATGAAATGACCTTCGCAAGAGGCCTTATCGGGCAATAAAATAGGCATTTTTTTATAACAAAACGCACAAAAGACAGACTATGTTAAACTTTTATATATGGAAAAAAGAAAAGCACAAGTTGTCATTATTGCAAAAACTCAACTCCTTTTGTTAGAAACCAGCAAATCACGTGGTGATAACTTTTGGCAAAACGTAACAGGCTCAATTGAAGAAAACGAAGACTTTCTTATTGGTGCCATCCGCGAAGTTTTCGAGGAAACTGGAATTAGCGCCCAGTCCCTCATCGATCTAGGTTTAGTTTTTAATTTCATCGATCGATTTAATAAAAATGTTCGTGAAAAATGCTATTTGTTATATCTACCAAAAACGCCTGAGGTGAAAATATCAGAGGAGCATCAAAATTATCGATGGATTGATATCGCAAATGTAAAAGATGGTGATTTTAAATTTTCTTCAAATTTTGAAGCATTTAAAAAATCACTTGAAATCATGGAGCGCTATAAAGCATGAAGCAAGTAATCGTTTCATTTTTTATTTTTTTTATAAGTACGTTTTTAATACTCTTGAAAGCTGCAGAAAAAGATGATCAATTAATTCGAAAACTCATCAAAAACGGATCTAAAATTTATTCACTCGACGAATCTGCATCGTACCTTTTACCAGAGGCGAAATATTTTTTCGTAAGTTATGATGATCCGGAAAAACCAACATTTGTCACTCTTCATGATCGCCATATGAAGGCAATCTTTAAAACTTCCTATCAAAATATTGTAGACACTGACGCTGTCACTCAAATTGATCCAAATTTTGATAGCATTGCTGAATATAAAAACCCTACTCGATTTCAGAGTGCAGATAAAAAATTTGAATTTAACGTTCGTCCAAGTATTTCTTTTGAAAATGTGAACATCACTGAGTTAAGTGAAATCTATCAATCGGAATTATCTAGTGCCACAGGTAATCGCTTTGAACTTAAAACAATTATTCCCTCTTCGCTTGGCATTGATTTTGGAATCTCACTTAATTACCAATCGATATTTTGGGACAATTCTTTAGAGGAAGTCCAGTTTAGTAGTTTAAATGCAGGTCCGTATTTAGAAATTCCTTTTGGTAATTTAGCTTATTTCAAGCCAAACTTTAACATAGGTGCCGAGCTATCTCTCAGTGCTACTGGTAGTTCTGGCAATTTTCGTGATGAATATTCTAAAACCGTTTGGCATATTGGTTTGCAAAATACATTCGATACGAATTATGGTCCATTTTTGGCCGAAATATTTTTTAGAAAACATGAACTCCTGCTTAGTAAAACGAATCGTCCAATTGAATCAAAATCAAAAACCTATAATGTAACGTCGATTGGAATAGCACTTGGATATCGCTGGGACTTATCACTATGACTCGTTGGATATTCTCTACACTTTTACAATTCTTAATAATCGATGCTGATGCAGCAAATGCCGTGGTGATCAGCTTTCGAGCCCCCATGCAACTAGCGGCAACTCCCGACTCAAAAACTTTACAAGTTTTAAAAAAAGGCGAAGTCATATTCATTTCCGATAAAGATTTAAAAGGGCCAGCGTTCAAAGGATATTACGAGACGATTGATCGTAGTGGCAGGACGGCCTATGTTAAGCAGGAATATTTAAAGGTAATCTATAAAGACGAAAGAGAGTACGACGAACCATTAAGTTATGTAAACGCTAATACCGGTCACGATTCGACTGATTATCGCATTGAAGAGCCAATTCCACATACCTACCCTTTCGAATCGAGAGAATTTACACGTATGAACGTAAGCTTTTCTCTCGGTAGCAATGCCAAAGGTCCGTATAATTATGATGGCAATATTAGCTCTCAAAATTTTTCTTACGACTTAGGACTCAAAATCAATTATCAAAAAAAATTGGATTTTGATCAGATGGATCGATTATATTTTGGTCTATATTCATCAGTTTCCTCGGTCACAAACAAAATTACATTTTCTACTGGAGATAGCTCTATTGAGAATCGTGCCCTCATCCGTTTAGGTCCAATACTAAGTTTTGATTTCTATAAAACAAAAGATTATCTATTGAACCTAGGAACAGGTTTTTCATGGAACTTTCATCGTAGCTCGTTAAAATTAGATGTGGCCGATGTTGGAATAGAAGATAGACTTTTTACCGGTTTTTCTCTTTCACCATTTCTTCAAAGCATTTTTGCATTCCGAAATTTTTATCCTAATTTGGATTTTACGATCGGAAGTGAATTGAATCTATTTCTTCCCCACAAACAATCTGCTTCGGGCTCCCCTGAATTTACTCAATATTGGGATGCTAGCAATCCATCCGAATTCCAACAAAATTTAAACTTTCAAACACTTTTTTTTCTTGGGCTAAATTTTAAATACTAATCCCTTTTACTCTGTTATTATTTTCTTCTTAATTGTCCAAATTTTCAACGGTTTATCGGTAAAAAA
This sequence comes from uncultured Bacteriovorax sp., assembly GCA_964456675.1. Taxonomy (GTDB): domain Bacteria; phylum Bdellovibrionota; class Bacteriovoracia; order Bacteriovoracales; family Bacteriovoracaceae; genus Bacteriovorax. The sequence goes on from CAYWBR010000020.1 coordinate 38,870, forward strand.
ATGTCTAAAGTTTTTTCAATAGCTCTCGATAAGTAAATAGTAAGAACATAGGAAATGTTTTTATCACACACAAATCAGGAGGATCACCATGAAATCAACTGCAACTAAATCACAAACATCTGAAGTGCTTTTTCAAAAATTAGGGAATACTTGGTATGTATTCACTGAAATCGGAACAGAGATGGTATATTCTGCATTACCTAATGGCATGGACCCAAGAACAACAAAATTAGAATTATACGATGTGATTGAAGATCACATGAAAAAAGTAGCGAAACAAACAAAGAGATCATCTGAATTGAGTGCTGCCTAATATATGGGATTACCTAAAAGAAAAATTGATACAGAACCTATTGGCAATCAGAAAATAACTAAGGGCCAATCAATAAATGATAAAGCTGATATTGAACGATTAAAAAACATTCTTGTTGAAAAGTTAAAAGATCCAAAACTCGCAAAAAAAGCATCATTGATTATTGCTGAAATGCTCTCTACCAAGTAAGCTTCTTAATAAAGAAGCTTACTTTTTTTTCAGGTAAAAAAAAATGGAAATTACTTGGCTTGGAACCGCTGGATTTTTAATTCGCACTAAGAATCTAGAATTTGCATTTGATCCATTTCTCTCTAGAGGAAAAGGCGAAAAAACTCCATTTAAAATTGATCATTTTCAAAATACTAATCTTATACTATTAGGTCATGGACATTTCGATCACGCTTATGATGTTCCCCAAATTATAAAATATAATCACGCTAGTGTTTATGCCCCAGGCTTAACAGGACTACTTCTAAAAATTCGTGGAGTAGATCCAAATCGAATTAATATTACTGATAATAAAGAATACATAAATAGGGATGTAAAACTTCGTGCATTTAAAAGTAAGCATATAAATTTTGACTTGCCTTTAGTGTTAGAGACGATTCATCGATGTGGTATTCGCGGCTGTCTTGGCCTTTGCTCTAGAGGTTTGTTCTACCCAAAAGGCTTAGTGCAAACTTATCTTTTTGAAGTGGATCAAAAAAAATTCCTTTTCATGAGTTCGGCCGGAGCCACCAAAGAGGAACTACAAGAATACAGGAAACTTGAAATTGATTACTTCATGGCCCCTCTTCAAGGACATAGTGAAATTCAAAAAATAGCAGCACAAATGGTTTTTGCCATAAATCCCAAAGCTGTTATTCCCCACCACCACGATGATTTTTATCCTCCACTCAGTCAAAATGTTTCTTTGGAATTATTTAAAGACGAACTGCAAAAACTTAAGTTAGACGTAAAAGTAATCAACATCCCACTTTTTAAGCAGGTTATAATCTAAATCTTAGTCCGTCCAATTGACCAAGATTATAGGCAATTTCTAAGGATATTGTTAATTGTACAGGCTATGCAAGGTTTTGTAATTACGACGTAATACCTAATAATGTACTTGAAGCGTACGTAAAATTTTAAAATCCGTGTACACTAACAAACATGGGCTTCCAGCAACAAATTCTAGATCAACTTTTCATTGCTTTTATCACTAGCATAGCAAGTCTTGCTATTGTTATTCCATCAAATTTTATCGGATTATATTTTCCATTTATCGGACTTTCATTTGTATTTTTCGGCACAGGATACTTGTTTTATTTGTTATATATTTATTATTATCAAAAAAAATTTCATCCCATAACTCCACCTTATCTTTTTCTTTGGTGGATCTATCTGACCATCAGTTTTTCCCTAGTTTTTTCTCTTCCTATTTTTATTACTTTTAAGTGGCGTTTTGCAAACATGGAGATTTTTTTAATGATCAATTCATTGGTTGCTTTTATAAGTTTTGAACTCTACAGCTACAGGCTAAGTTTAAAAAATTGGCTTGGCAATCTAAGTGACTAAAATTACAGCTAAAGAAAGCGCAAGTCAGCATATATACTCATGGCCTATTAGCTAAGTTTTTGATATATCTCCCCTCTATGGTAGATCATTCATTTAAAGAAAATTTTAAGTACAAACACGACAATCCTTATCACGACCGTTTGGCCGAGTTCGGTGATTTTGTCTTACGGGACAATGATGCTGAAACATTTAAAGGAAAATGGAATTCTGAAGTCTTTAAAAGATCTGCTCCATTGAATTTAGAAATTGGTACTGGCTACGGCGACTTTATGATGGATTATTGTTTGAAACATCCAGAAGTCAATTTCGTAGGTCTTGATTACCGCTTTAAACGATCTTACGGCGTTGCTAAAAAACTTTCCGAACACCCTCAAAAAGATTATTTTAGATATCTTAGAGCAAAAGGTGAACGCATTGAGTTCATGTTTGCTGAAAATGAATTAGATAATATTTTTTATTTTTTTCCAGACCCGTGGCCCAAAACTCGTCACCACAAAAAACGCTTAATTCAAAAACCATTTTTAGATGCAGCTGTTAAAACACTAAAGCCAAACGGAATTTTATGGATTAAAACAGACAATGACGATTATGCCGCTTGGATGGACCATGAAATTTCTAAGCACGATGGTTTTGAAGTATTGCTAAAGTCTCAAGACCTACGTGCCGAATATCCAGAACATTTTTTAGCAAGTTTTCAAACTCGCTTTGAAGCAATTTTTTTAAAGCAGGGAATTAAAATTAAGTCATTTGTCCTTAGAAACAAAAAGGAAAAGTAAGCTATGTCTTTAGACGATTTAAAAAATCGCATCAAAGATGATTTGCCAATTTCCGCTGTTATTGGCCAATACATTCCTCTCCAAAGATCTGGAGCTGGCTTGGTTGCGCTTTGCCCTTTTCATCAAGACACCAAACCTTCAATGAATGTAAATGACTCAAAAAAAATCTACAAGTGCTTTGCTTGTGGAGCAGCT
>CAYWBR010000021.1:0-16123 GCA_964456675.1 uncultured Bacteriovorax sp.
ACAATCAAACGACATGTTCAATCATCAACTTTTAACATTACTATTAAATCTACACTTCATGCTAAAATTCCACAAAGCTATTTTGAAACATATTACAAAATGCAGGTAAGAATTGTACATAACCCTGATGATTTTACAGAATTTACAAATGGTTCTCTTGTTTCAAGAAAGTGTGCGGTAACTACATTAAACAGTAATCAAAATAAATATACCTATTCTAAAATTCGCGTAACTTTAGAAGTAATTAAAAAAGGAAGTCCATATTCTGGAAGCATTAAAACAATTGATGCTACATTAAATCCAGGCTCATTAGTGCCTTCTTCAAAAGTTTCATTTTCTACATCGGGACCTGGTGAATACGATATTATTGTTCGCGATGTAAAAACCAATCACCGCTGCTATAATTATGGTGCTGGAGACATCAACTGTTCTACCTACCAAGATATTCCATATGTAACAAGCACAGGCAGCCCAACTGACTGTGTTGGCTTTGAAATCCAATTTGCCACAGACTATACTAGAAATTTACCTTAATTTAACATTTCAGCAATTTTTAAGGCCATGTTCTCATTATGCGCATGGCTTACTTCTACTAAAAGTCCAGGACATGTTATATTCACTTCTGAAACATGCTCACCTAAAATATCAAATGCAACCCACGGCACTCCCGCATCACATAATTCTTTAGTAATGCGATCACATTGCTCTTTAATTTTTTTTGAGAGCTCTACTTTATGATAACTGGCCCCTTGAGCAATATTAGCTAAAAAATCTCCAGTCTTTGGTACTTTTAAAATTGAACCAATTTCAGTTCCATTAAAATATATTGCACGAATTTCGCCAAGAGCGACTTCTTTAACAAATGGCTGAACAACAATGGCCCCCCCACTTTCTGAGACCTTGCGCTCAAACTCACGAAGAACCTGTGCGATACTCCCAACAATTTTCTCGACCCCCATTCCTTGATAAAGATCTATGGGCTTCATGATTAATTCAAATTGTGCAGTTTGTTTTTTTTCAAGAGATTTTTTTAATCCAGAAGCAGAACTACCTACATAGGTAGGCAGAGCACCTGGTTGAATATACGCGTGCAATTTCTCATTATAAGTCAATACTCCATTAGGACTATTGATCACTTTTACACCTTGATGCTCAAGAACTTTTTGCATCCAAAGATACTTAGTATATCGTGTATCAAATGGTGGGTCTAATCTCATGTGAAAAATGTCTCCATTTTTAACTTCTATTTTTTGATTATGAAGTAATTCAAAACTTTGAAGATAAAAATCATTTTTTACAAATTCGGCTTGAAAATTGGAAACTTCAAATTCTGGTAGTGCAGTATTTTCTACATAAAAATCTTCTTCAAATAATAGATAGACTTCATTGCCCAAAGCCTTAAGAGAGGTCGCTAATAAAAGAGAAGAATCTTTTTTGGTATTTAATTTATTGATTTGATCGATAAAGAAAAAATGACGTTTATTTTTTGATATTTTTTGCATAAGTTGAATCCGTGACTTCAAAGAGAAATTCAGAGAATGATTGACTTGAACTCTCTTTTTCAAATTGTTGATATCTTGATTTAATATAATCAAAAAACCCAATAAGATCCAATCCTAACTTCTTTTGCAGCTCACCTAACTGATCTGCTTTTTTTTCGTACGTCAAAAATGCAGCAAAACTAGCATTATTCCATTCTTTTTTTAATACCTGACAATTCCCATCTTCTTGATCAATTAATAATTTTTCTTTTTGGCAGATGCTTTTAACTTCTGGAAAAAATTTTTCGCGCAAAAATTCATTCAAAACTTCCTGTGCCAATTGTTTATCAAGAGGACTGTTTTTTTCATATCGCATCTGAAGCTCAGTGGCCAAATTTACAATTTTGTTATCTACTAATTCTGAAACTCTTCTATCTTCTTGATATTCCTTCAACAAATTAAATTTTTTAGTTTTTTCTAAATACTCAACTACCATTATTTCAGAAAAATAGTTTGCTAGGTTCTCATTTAATTCAACTTCATCCTTTATAAAAAATATTGTATGAAAGAGTTCATGAAAAATTAGCTCTGATAGCTCGTATTCATTATATTTAAAAAATGACGATAGAATTGTATCTTCAAAATAACCTAAGGTTGAATATGCATACACGGGTCGGATGTAAGTTATTAGTTCATTTACTTTAAGTTCTTTTGCAAATTCTTCTGCTGATTTTTTGTCAAAAAATCCTAAGTATGGAAAACAACCAACAACTGGAAAACAAGTTTCGTATGTTTCTATTCGGTCAAACTTAGAAGCAATGACCAAGTAAGATACTGCTCTATTTTTTAAAATTGTCGTTCGGCTGTATATTTTAGTTTCAGGTTTTTTCCAATATTCGTAAAAATATTTTTTAAGTTTACCAATATATAAAATTTTTTCTTTAGAACTTGGTGCAATTTTTGGAGACTTTAACACTTCCTCATTAGCACGGGCCCGAGACTGAAGCCCCAATTGTCCACTTCCTTGCTCAAATAAATATCCCACTTTTGCACATGCTGATATTAACCCCAACATTATTAAAAACAGAGCGTATTTCATCTAGAAAATCCAAGAAATTCCAAATGCGTATTTTATATTATCCCTTGCCTTGTTCCAATCAGCAGATGGAAAAATTGTTTTAACTGATCCTTTAATTGAAAGCCTATCTGTCATTTTATACTGCAATATAAATGCTCCAAACATTGAGTCCACGCGAGCTTTCGACTCCCCTGAACTTCCAGATGTCCTTATATCAGTGGTCCTATTTTCCAAAGTTAAATCAGTTTCATAGGTAATAAATTGACGAGCATAACCAACACTCACAAGAGGCATTAGGCGATATTTTCTTGGCAGAAGCATTTGTTTAACACCAATTCCATATACATTTGTTTCGACTCTATTTTGCTGACCTACTAAATCAAAGCCTCCGCCAGCATCATATACTTCATTTTGTGTAGTTATATCTTTAGAGCTCGAATAGTTTAAATCAAGTGCAGTTGTTTCAAATAAATAGGTAGAAACTCCACCTGAATACGTTCTCGATGTTTGTGAGTTTAACCTATTATTTCCGTAAATTTGTTTATCATATGAAAAGTCTAAGCCGATTTCATAGATAAGAGCTTCTGCTTGATTGATAAAAAGAAAAAGAAATATGTAAGACAATCGTTTCATAAGTTCCCCTATAGGTCCTAGTTTTACTATACACCTATTTGGAGAACTCATGTTTTGATAGGAGAGATTTTCCCTCCACCAATTTATTGGAAATACTGTAGACCTGGAATAACTGGCACGTTTTGCAAACTTGGAGCTGTTTTACCTAAGTCACGAACAAGCTCACCTTGACACGAAAGAGCAGTTGCAGATGTCACTTTTACATCAACCCAGTGCCATTTATAATCTTTTTGGTCATTTTCAGGTTTAAAATGAACTATTCGCATGCAATTAGTTCGACCTTTCCACTTTTTAATTCCGCCCATATTTCCAGAATCATCAACTAATATACGGAAAATTTTGCCTACCATACCATGGCGTAATTTTTCTTGAATTTTTAATTGGTGAGCCTGAATTTCTCTCAGTCGTCTACCGCGCACATCATCGGTTAGAAAGTCATCCATTTTACTCGATCTAGTTTTGTTTCTTTTTGAATAAACATATGAGTAGATAAAATCGTACTGAGCTTTATCTAGTAGCGTGATAGTTTCTAAATGTTCTTCTTCTGTTTCGTTAACAAATCCAGCAATAATGTCTGTTGATAAGACAATTTCTGGTTGGGATTTTCTCAGCTTGTCTAATAATCCTAGATAATGCTCAGGTGTGTATTCTCTGTACATTCTCTCCAATACAGTTGCGGAACCCGATTGTACGGGTAGGTGTAAATGACGGGACAATTTTTTTGATGATCCATGAATAGCAATTAAATCATCAGAAACGTCATAAGGGTGAGAAGTTGTATAACGAATCAACTCCAAACCATTAATTTGGTCTAGATCATTAATTAACTCGGCCAAACTCTCGCCATTATCTTTACCGTAAGAATTTACGTTTTGGCCCAAAAGTGTAATCTCCTGAATCCCTTGATGCTCAACAAGTCTTCTAATATCTAGAACAACCTCCGACTTTAATCGTGATTTTTCCTTCCCCCGAGTATAAGGAACGATACAGTAGGTACAGTATTTATTACAGCCCTTAATGATATTAACAAAGGCCTGTGGATTTCCAGGTGTTACTTTTGTTTCGATTGAAAAGTTCTCACTTCTATCCCAAGAATTTATATGAAATTTCGAATCTCCCGCGTAAACCCTAAATACCATGTCATTTATGGTATCTATCACGTCAGTACCAAAAGCAAAGTCTAAATGCTTATACTTCTTTATAAGCTCCTTTCCTTCGGTCTGGGCCACACACCCTCCAACACCGACAACCAAATTTTTCCCTTTGGTCTTTTTCAGATGCTTCATCTCACCCAACTGAGAGTAAAATTTATTATTTGATAGGTCGCGGACTGCACACGTATTGAACAACACCAGATCAGCTGCTTCAAGCTCCTCTGTTGGAGTGAAGTTTAAGTTATCCAAGTGACTCAAAATTCTTTCTGAATCGTGATAGTTCATTTGGCAACCAAATGTTTTCATCCACACTTTGCGCGGAGGAAAGACCAGTTCTCCCATTTTAACTTGTCGCTCACCAGAAACAGGATCAATAAAAGAAACTTCTCGTGGACCACTACCACGAACACCAAGACCGCTTGCCATAAGGACTCCTTATTTAAAAGACTTAAAAGCAAAACATTAAATTGCAGAGTGGTTAATTAACAAAATCAGCGTCTTTTATCAAGAAATTGAAGAAGTATTTTGAAAAATAGACAAAAAAAAGGGCCGAAACAAGTTCGGCCCTTTTTTTCTAAGCTTGTGGCTTTTAAGAATTAAGCTTTTACAGCTGCTTTCTTAGTAGCTTTTTTTGCAACTTTCTTAGTAGCTTTTTTTGCTACTTTCTTAGTAGCTTTTTTAGCTACTTTTTTAGTAGCTTTTTTAGCTACTTTTTTTGTTGCTTTTTTAGCTGCTGGTTTCTTAGCTGCTGCTTTCTTTGTTGCTTTTTTTACTGCCATAAAATCCTCCAAAGGTTTCTATTCTTTTTTTAAGAATAAACACAAAATTATTTTCGTGCAAACAAAAAATGTAATTCTTTGTGTATTTTTCGTACACTTTTTAAAAAAGATTTAATTTTTTTTTGATATTTCTTTTATTATCATGCCAACTTAGAGTGAAAATAAGAGCTGAAATATCGATGTACAAGCTATTTCAGCGTTTTCCTACCTATATGAAAAAAAATTTCCCCATGGACCTAAAAAATCCGATCAAAAGAAAAAAAAAATTCAACAATTGGTCCTTTTAGATATTTTTTTCCGCATAATTGGTAAAATTAGACCCAATTAACTTGCCCTGAAGCCAAAAATCCCATCAGAAAAACATTTTTTTGAATCAAAATGAAAAAAAAACGCTAAAATTTAAAGGTAATTCCCAAACTCTTGTCAAAATCAACGAAAACATCGCCACCTTTTTCTAGTTTTCCAAAAAGAATTTCGTGCGAAAGAGGTTTTTTAATTTTTTCATCGACAATTCTCTGAAGAGGTCGTGCACCCATCAAAGGATCATAGCCAATATCAACTAAATGCTCTTTTAAAGCATCTGAAACACTCATCACAACTTTCTTCTTCATCAGCATCGAATCTAGTTCTGTCAAAAATTTCTCTACAATTTTAAGTATTTGCCGATGTTCAAGACGATTAAAATGCACAATTGCAGATAATCTATTTCTAAATTCTGGTGAAAAATTATCTTTTATGACCTTATCTCTTTTTGACATATTAACGTCGGAAATTTGACTATTGTGAGATGAAGTTGCTGTTAACCCAACGACTCCCGCACTCATTTCTTTGGCACCAGCATTTGAAGTCATGATGATAACTACGTTTCGATAATCGGTTGTTCTTCCCTGTGAGTCGGTGAGCTTACCGTAGTCCATGATTTGTAAAAGAATATTGAAAACGTCCGAATGGGCCTTCTCGATCTCATCCAACAATAAGACTGAATGAGGGTGCTTTTTTATAGCGTCTGTTAGAAGACCTCCTTGCTCATAGCCTACATAACCAGGAGGAGCTCCGATGAGTTTAGCTACAGCATGTTTCTCCATGTACTCCGACATATCTATTCTTTGCAGATGTGACCCCATCAAATCAGAAAGTTTTTTGGCCAGTTCTGTTTTTCCAACTCCAGTTGGACCGGCAAAAAGAAATGCACCAATTGGCTTTTCATGGTTTGAAAGTCCCGATCTAGACAAAAGAATTGTATCAACAACCTGATCAATCGCATGGTCTTGGCCAAAAAGTGCAGCTTTTAGTTCATTTTTTAAATTTTGAAGCTTCGATCGTTCATCTTGGTGAACGCTCAATTTAGGAATACGTGCATATGTGGCAATAACCTGCTCTACGTCTTTTTTAGTGGCTTGGCGATTTTTTCCACTTAACTTGATATTTGCACCGATTTCGTCAATAACGTCGATGGCTTTATCTGGATTTTTTCTATCAGATAAATAACGATCCGCCAGTTCCACAATTGATTTAATGACGTTATTTGGAAATTTTACGCCATGGAATTCTTCAAATTTAGATCGCAAGCCCAAAAGTATTTGATAAGTATCTTCGCTAGAAGGTTCATCAATGTCTATTTTTTGAAATCTTCTAGAAAAAGCATGATCTTTTTCAATAAATTTTCTGTATTCATCATATGTAGTAGAGCCAATGCACTTAAATTTTCCAGAACTCAGCATGGGTTTTAATAAATTAGATGCATCAAGAGAACCCCCCCCCGTCGAGCCCGCTCCCATAATCGTGTGCATTTCATCTATAAACAAAATAGGATCTACGCCTTCTTTTTCTTTAAGTTTTTCAATATCTCGAATCACATCTTTGAGGCGTTTTTCAAAGTCACCTCTAAACTTCGCTCCGGCCAAGAGACTTGCTAAATCTAAACTATATATTTCAGCATTTTTTAGCGATGATGGAGCTCCGTTATTGACAATTAAGTACGCCAAACCTTCTGCAATGGCGGTTTTTCCGACTCCCGCCTCGCCAACCAATAAAGGATTATTTTTTCTTCTTCTCACTAAAATTTGAATGATGCGGCCAATTTCTTGTTCGCGACCAATTAAGGGATCAATCTCTTTATTTTGAGCTTTTTCATTTAAATTTATACAAAATTCTTTAAGTGACTTGTAATCTTTATTTACACTATTTCCTGCACGAGCATCTGTGCCTTCAGTTTCGGAATCTAAAGAAGCTTCATCTAATTGATTTATCGGTCGATCTATTCCATGGGCAACTTCACGAACAATATCGATTTTTTGTATCCCTTGTTTTTCAATAAGATAAACAGCAAAAGACTCTTTCTCGTTAAACAGAGCAACTAAAAGATTAACGCCAGTAATTTCTTTTTTACCTGAGGACTGTACATGGATGGCAGCACGCTGTAATACTCGATGAAGAGCTTCAGATATTTCCGGTTGATACCGAACTCCACTGGATCGAGCAATTTTTCGAACTTCTTCATCCTTAAAATGTTCTCTAGATAGTTCTTCTATAATCTCTTCTGATAATACACTATATGTATCCCTATCTCTAAGAATTTCATTTAAGTCCGAAGACAAACTCTTAGTCACCAGGCCTGAATTCTCTAAAACTGCACAAACTTCATCATCTTTTAATAGTGCCAAAAGCAGTACTTCAAGTGATAAATATTCATGGGATAATCTGTTGGCGATTGCAACTGCCTCATTAAAAATAAAATCTAATTTTCTTCCTATCATAGATCTCTTTTACAATTATTATTCAACTTCAATTGTACATTTTAAGGGATGATTTTGCTCTCGTGCTAATATTTCTACTTTTTTAGCTTTAGATTCTGCTATTTCAAATGAATAAATCCCACAAACCCCATAACCTTTGTTATGAACTTCCAGCATGATTGTTTCAGCTTCTGCTAGTGTTTTATGAAAAACTACTTTTAATATAAATATGACAAATTCCATGGTTGTGTAATCATCATTATGTAAGATGACTTTATATTTTTTAGGTTTTTTGATTTGAACATCTTCAATAACTGAAGAATCTGATTCATGGGATGTATGGTCTTGGTCACTCATACCTTCATTATACCATTTACATTTTAATTGGCAATGCTACACATTTAAAACTGAGTGATAAAGTTAGTGTATACACAATTGCTGCAAAATAATTTCACGATAAAATTCTGGCACAACATGAGTTAAATTAAGACTGCACATGATATTTTTATTAGATGGTAGTTCATAATAAATATATTCATTTTTCTCATTCATAAATTCAACGTAGCAGTCTGGGAATCCTAAATAGTGCCCAAATTCATGTGGCGCAACCAAACTTAGTTGCTCTTCAGATATTGAATTCGAAAGATTGATCACATTTGGCTTATCCCATTCAAGATAACTAGTACCTCCAGTAACCCAATTAATAATCAAAGGGCGACTATCCATAGGACTTAAAGGTGCATCTACCTTTTCAAATTCAAATTCAAGCAACTCGTTGTTCCATTTTAGTTTAATCCAATCTAATATTTTCCCTTCATCCACACTTGAAATGCCTTGAAATTTTACTTTGATACTTATTATATTTTTGGAATAGCTTTTCTGACACCTGAATTTATTTTTTTGCCCTTCTTTGGTTAGAGAATAAAACCTGGCATACTTCTCTACCAAATAAGTACTTTTTGTAGCTATCAATAAATCCTGTAATTTATTTTTTGCGCCATAACTCTCCATTGATAAAACACACTGATCTTTGGTGTTTACCTGTTGACACATTTCTAAGTATTTACTTTTTAAAATATTTTTTTCAAGTGGAGATTGAAAAGATCTTTTAAAGCACTCGTAAGTGTTGCAGTAATCCTGTAAAAATAAAAATGATCGTGGGTCCATTAATTTTTTAATTTTCAATTCCCCCTTTCTGCAATCATTAAATTTCAAACGCAGTACTTGTGTTCTTAACTCAAATAATTTTGATTCGACATTATAATCAATAGCATAATCAGAATGAGTTTTTCTTCGAACCAATATTTCTTCGATTTCATTTAATTTATTTTCAATGCTTTTTCGAGAAAATATCAAGGGAGATTGAGGACTATAACTAGGAAGTGATAGGGCACCAATTATTTGTGTCAATGAGTTTTTCTGAACACGCATCAGTTGGTTATAGTTTCTAGTATAAAGTTCATCGATTTTATTAATGTGTTTTTCGTACACAGTTTGGGTTTTAGGGTCACACTTCGATTCAATCGACAAGGACATATTAGATTCTTGCTGAAATCGACGTAGTGCTATTTTTAAATTGCGATCACCACAACTTAGAATAAATATCAGTACTAAACATAAAAAAAAAGGGGCAGTTTGCCCCTTTCTGTTTTTTTTCATTTTATTTACGCGACATCATCTCTATCTGTCCAAGCACTCTCTGGATCAAGAACAATTAGTTCATCTTGGTCTCTATGGATTTTATTATATTTATCTTTCTTTTTAGATATTTGCTTTTCTAATTTTTCTAGAACTAAATCAATAGTTTTATACAAGCTATCAGAATGAGCTTTGGCGTGAAATTCAAAACTCTGAGCATGATAGCCAACCTCAGCATAGTGAACACCGTTTTTCACATAGCAATTCCACTTCATATTCCCCTTATCATTATAAAACTTAGCTAATTTAAGGGATTTTTCTCTAATTCGCTCATCAAGTGCTTGTGTGTGTTCTAAGTGAAGAAATGAAATTGTAATTTTCATAGCAGACGTTCCTCTAATTTTAACGTTAATAATTTCTACGTATTTATGCCTTTCTTTTAGAAGATGGCAAAATATCTAGCATCTCTCTATATTTTGTAACTGTCCTTCTTGCGATCGTAATTCCTTCTCTTTCGAGAATTTCAACAACTTTCTGATCTGATAATGGCTTGGCCGGATTTTCATTTTCAAAAATTGTTTTAATTTTCATCTTGAGAACTTCACTCGCAACATCCGCTCCTCCGTCCTTACCTCCTATTCCTGTATTGAAAAAATATTTTAATTCAAACATTCCTATAGGTGTATGCATGTACTTATTGGTTGTCACGCGCGATACTGTTGATTCATGCATACCAATTTCGTTAGCAACATCTTTTAATATCATGGGCTTCAAAAACTTAGGCCCTTTCTTAAAAAATTCTTGCTGTTTCGCCACAATCGCTTTAGCTACTTTATCAATTGTGCGCTGACGATTTTGTATCGACTTAATTAACCATTCGGCAGAACGCAGTTTATCCTTAACAAATTCTGACGCCTCATCATTTTTCTTTGTCGCGCCTTTTCGAATCATTTCTTGATATAATTTGGATATTTTTAGACGAGGAATTCCATCATCATTAACCTGAACCACGAATTCACCAGCAACTTCAACCACATAAATATCTGGAACAATATAGTGGGTTTCTTGTGGTGCAATCAGACGCCCTGGTTTAGGATGAAAATTTTGCAGCAATAGTGAAGTTTCTTTAATTTGATCAATTGAGACACCTAATTTTTTAGCAATTTTATCAAATGATCTATTCTGTAAGTCTTCGAGATGGTCTCTAATAATTCTCTCCAACAGTGGAGATCTTTCTTCTTGTACACGGGCTTGTGCAAATAGACATTCAATCAAATTAAGTGCGCCACAGCCAACTGGATCTAAGCGCATGATAACTTCTCTTATTTCATCAATATCTTCAACAGCAACATTTAAATTTTTTGCTATCTCTGGAATTTCAACTTCTAGATATCCATCATCATTAATGTTGTGAATGATATATTCGGCTATTTTTAGTTCTCTCTCTGACAAATTCTCCATCTTAAGTTGCCACTCAAGATGTTCGGCCAAACTCATGCCTCGAGAAACGATATTTTCGTAATTTGGGCCTTCTTCTCCATCGCCAGTGGCCATATTGGGTGTCGAAGAATTAACATTGTATGAATCTACATATGAATCCCAATCAAAATCATCACGCTCTTTTAATAATGGTTGTTCGCTAAAATCGGAAACATGAGCTTCTGTTGTTGCTTCAAACTCATTACCTTCTGATTCAAAATCATTTGAGTTAAAATCGTCTCGATCAAAATCCTGTGTATCTTCACCACTTGCTTCAAATTCATTGTCGGAATCTGAATCGGTTTCTTTTTCACGTCTTTCGACCTCATCCATAATTTCTTCAAGCATGGGATTTTCGACTAACTCTTCAGCGATAACATTGGTCATCTCTAAATGAGTTAGAGTTAAGAGTTTAATCGCTTGTTGCAACTGAGGAGTCATCGCAACGGTCTGAATTTGTTTTTGACCTTGAGATAATTTCACGGCCATATTTTTCTCAACTTTTTGAGAATTACATCCTGAATTCTTCTCCTAAATAGAACTTCCTTGCTCTTTCGTCTTTAATTAATTCTGTAGGTGTACCGCTTACTAACAATTCACCTTGATTAATAATATATGCTCTATCAACAATCCCCAGAGTTTCTCGAACGTTATGATCTGTAATCAAAACTCCGATATTTCTCTCCTTTAGCCCCTTTATGAGATTTTGAATATCACTCACCGCTAAAGGATCTACTCCAGCAAAAGGTTCATCGAGTAAAACAAACTTTGGCTCTAGTGCCAGTGTTCGTGCTATCTCAACTCTTCTTCGTTCTCCACCTGAGAGCGCAGATCCTTTTGATTTTCTTACGTGATTTAATTTAAAATCACGAATTAAACTTTCTAATAAATTTTTCCTTTCCTGCGTTGGTAAATCTCGATTTTCCAACACCGCCTCAATATTTTCTTCCACGCTTAAATCGCGAAAAACTGATGCTTCTTGAGGAAGATAACCAATTCCTTTCATCGCCCGTTTATGAAGTGGGTCATCAGTTAATTTTTCTTCGTTTAAAAAAATATTTCCCTGATCTGCTTTCACTAAACCCACGATCATATAAAACGACGTTGTTTTACCTGCACCATTTGGACCTAACAGCCCTACGATTTCACCTTGTGAAACATCGAGACTCATATCTTTTACAACAGTTCTTCCGTTGTATGTTTTTTTTATATTTAGAGCTTTAAGCTCACTATTTCCTTCCATTTACCATCCCTAGATTATTTCATTATTAAACTTGAATTAGCATCATCAATTTCAACGCTCTCACTATTCTCTCTTAGAATAATTCGATTTCCTTTGATGATGTCCTTGTCTTGGATAACTTTCGGAAAACCCGTTAAAATCACTTTCCTTTCATTCATCCAACCTTCAAGTTTTTCTGCAAAAGCTTTTCGCTCTTTTTCTTGCATTTTTACTTGAAAAACCTCTCTCAATCTCACATCGTCAGAAAGTGAATAATACTTGAGTTTTTTATTGTAGTTTTCTAAGAATATTTCGCCCGAATTGGCCCATACTTCAAAATTTCCTTTATTTAGGTAAACTTGCCCTAAAAGTGTAATTAATCCCTTAGCTCCGTCTAAATTTAATTCCGCGCTTTTAAACTTAACCCCTTCTTCGTAAGCTCTTAGTCTTTGGATTTTTCCATCCACCATTCCACGATACACAACTGATCCTGTTGGTGAGTAATAATCAACCTCATTGGACTTTATGGTTACCGTCGATACATTCGACTCAACACCGTCTTTATTTTTGATTGTGGAAGTTGTTTCAACACCAATTTTACCAAATATTTTTTCACCCTTATTTACTATTCTTAATTTTTCGGCTTTAAACTCATGAACTGAATCATACAAAACCACTTTTTGCTCTAGATCTAATACATTTTCCTTGGCGTGTGCCACTGCCCTCTGTGCACTAAATTTAATTGGTTCCGGATTGGTCAAAGAATAATATAGACCATCGACAAACAAAGCTACCGTGGAAGAAAAATCTTCACTGATTACCATTTCCTTTGCCCGCATATTAATTGTTGGTTTTGAATTGGCCACGGTAAAAAATGTCACGTTTTTAAAATAGCTATCTTCAGGAGACCTAACTTTATTCTGATTTTGAATTTGAACTTCACCATAACGATCAAATCCACCGACAAAAGAAACAAAGCTAAGAGCAACAAATAAAGAACAAAAAACAAATAATAGAAAATAATGTTTTAATTTTTGAACCACGGGTATCCTTTGTGAAATCCATGACAAAATCATCCATCAATATATTACCATAGGTTACTAATACTTAGAGAATAAAAACATTTAAGAGTTCGTAATATTAGATATTTACCAAAAGATGCGGGTTGTTATTTTTTCACTTTATTTTCTTTCATCTTTTGCCAAGAATATAACTTTCGAGATACAATTTTCCGACCAATTTACTATGCTTTTCTTTAGGGAAAAACCAAATGGATATACTCACTAAACTTGTTGAAAGTGGACACAAACTCACTCCTATGATGGAGCAATATTACCAAATAAAAAAAAATTACTCCGACACACTTTTATTATTTCGTATGGGAGATTTTTACGAAGTGTTTTTTGATGATGCAAAAAAAGCAGCAATGTATCTCAATATAACACTCACCCATAGAGGAAAAATTGCTGAAACGCCAATTCCCATGGCCGGGATTCCCCACCATGCGGCTAACGCTTATATCGATCGACTAACTAATCGCGGTTTAAAAGTAGCAATTTGTGAACAAATTCAAGACCCCAAAGATGCAATTGGAATAGTAAAACGAGGAGTAACCCAAGTGGTATCTCCCGGTATGCCTTTTGATCTTGAAAAAACGCAAGGCAATGAGCAGCGCTACATAACATCGTCATATAAGGAAAATGGAAAATATTATTTAGCATCTATGGATTTTACCACCGGTGAATTTTTTGGAAAAATCCATACCGACTACGATAGTTTTGTGGAGGATTTACGCCTAATCAACCCAAAAGAATTCATTACCTTCATGGGCCAGTGGGATGATCATGCTGAAATTGAAAAATTAATTGATATAATGGGGACACTTCCAACCTATCTTTCAATGGATTATTTTGATGAAAAAAATTCGTCGCTCTATATTGAAAAAGTCATTCCATCTTATAAGCGCGATCGCATATTAAAAACAGAAGAAACGATTCTGCGTGCTCTTGGTGGACTTAGTTATTACATTACTTCAACACAAAAAATTGAATCATTCGTCCACATCCAGCCATTTAAATTAGTTTCTAGTACCGGCTTACTCAAAATAACTCTGCCGACACTGCAGGGCCTTGAGATTTTACCTAAAACAAAGGAAACCTATAAGGATTCGCTCTTAGGATTTTTTGATAAAACTCAAACCGCCATGGGGGCAAGATTTCTTAAGCATATATTTTCAACGCCATTAAACGATTTTGAAAAAATTCAAAGTCGACTTGAATTGACCGAAAGTTTAATTCAACAATACGAGGACCTCAAAGATATCAAAGAAGAACTTTCTAAGATCAGAGACCTAGAGAGAATTTTAGCTAAAATATCTGTGAATAAAGCTACGTCTAGCGACTTGATAAATTTAGCTGTTGCCTACGAAGCCTACCAATCTATTTTAAATCAATTAAACCAAAAGATTCATAGCTCCCTCAACCCCATAAGTGATAATACCCATAAGAAGTTGAAGGCTTTGACAAAAAACATACAAGAAACTCTTAATGATGAAATCGGAGCTTCTCTAGACAAGGGCAACCTCATTAAATTTGGAGTCAACAAAGAGCGAGATCGCCTCTTTAACTTGCATCAGAATGTTGCGGATGAACTCTTAAAAATGGAGAACGAATTAAGGGAAACAACCGGCATCTCAAAGCTTAAAATTAAATCCAATAATGTTAATGGCTTTTTTATTGAAGTACCAAAAGGAGCTACATCAAAAGCGCCAGATTTTTTTCAAAGGCGACAGACTTTAGTTAATGCCGAACGCTACACAACTAAAGAACTAACTGAACTTGAAAAGGAAACAATTACCGCCAAAGAAAAGCTCGAAAGACTTGAAAGAGAAATTTTTAAAAACTTGATCGCCGAAGTAAGTGAGGAAAAGCAAACTATTCACGAACTAGCTTCAAACATTTCTACTGTTGATGTTTTTCAAAGCTTTGCAACTATTGCCGTTCATGAAAATTTCTCTAGACCTAAGCTCCACAAAGATAAAAAGGTTCTTAATTTAAAAGAAGCTTTTCATCCATTGATCAAAAGCTTTATTAAGGATCAATTTGTTGCCCATGATTTATACCTAGATGAAACCTGTAGTTTTGGATTAATTACAGGACCCAATATGGCCGGGAAAACAACTGTTATGCGAGAAGTAGCCATTATCCAACTTCTTACTCAAATCGGCTCATTTGTTCCAGCAAAATTTGCTGAAGTTGGAATGACTGACTTTCTCTTTAGTCGCTTGGGCGCTAGTGACGATATATTAAAAGGACAATCTACCTTTATGGTTGAAATGGCCGAAACAGCAGAAATACTACGTCATGCAACTGAAAAATCTCTTATCATTTTAGATGAAGTTGGTCGTGGTACTTCAACATATGATGGACTTAGTATTGCATGGGCACTAGTCGAACACTTTATCGATAAAACAAGGGCCTTAACATTATTTGCGACTCATTACCATGAACTCATTGAAGTTGTGGATAATCATCCAGGGGCCAAGAACTTAACTGTTGAGACTATTAACCATAAGGGCAATGTGCAATTTCTTTATCGCTTAATAGAAAAAGGTGCTTCGCAATCATTTGGTATCTATGTTGCGAAACTAGCAGGACTTCCAGCTGGTATTTTAAAAAGGTCTGAAGATTTATTAAAAAAACTAGAGGGCGATCATAAAAAAATGAAATTAAATTCAGCAGATGCAAATCAGCTATCTCTTTTTATTGAAAACGAAACAACTATTAATGAAAATTATATACCTGAGCACTTGACCATTATTGAGAACGAACTCAATCGTATCGATATTAGCAGGCTTACACCCTTAGATGCACTTTTAAAACTCAACGAATTAAAAGCAAAAATTGAATTACATTAAAACGAAAC
>CAYWBR010000021.1:16223-41213 GCA_964456675.1 uncultured Bacteriovorax sp.
TTAGAACCATTCCATTTCTTTTTTACATAGATTTTCGAGCTTATTTGCCTAAGTTTTTTAGTATGACTTGCTATATCCACGGCAAATCCTGCCATTTTTGCAATTTAATCGATGAAAGGTTCATTCCAGTAACAGTTTTACCGAAAGATAAACAGGGAAAACTGGAGGATTTATGTTTAAAAAAATTCCACCTATCGTTAATAAAAGAATCAACGCTTTTACTATTGATTTATTTTTAATATTTGTATTAAAAGAAATCACCGTGAATAGTTTTGTTAAATCATTGGACCTTATTTTTTTTAGATTTCCATTTAAAATGCAATATTTCTTATCAACTGAATTCACGGTCTTCACCAGTATCACGTTGCTTTCTATATTTTTTAGCTACTTTACACTTTTTACCTTTATCACAAATGGTAGAACTCCCGGAAAATATGTGATGGGATTGAGGGTATATACTAAATCTCAAGAAATATCATTAATTCAAAGTATGAGCAGAGCATTTTTAAACCTATTCTCGGTTTTCACGTTCTGCCTACCATTTTTAGCAGTAATAATACGAAAAAATCATATTGGAATTAGTGATTACTTAGCAAAAACCACTGTGGATTTTGAAAAAAGGCCATACATAATAGACAATATTGATTCATGGCAATTAAGTTTTTTTGATCTTACTTCAAGTGATAGTTTTTCTAACAATTCAAATGTTGTAAAATTAAATACTGAAAAATCACTTCAACCTGAAAATGACAAAATCAATGACAACATCAATGATGAAGCTGCTTAAGCAGATATTATTTTCAGTATTTGTTCTTTACACCCAATCAACGCTAGCGGGATTTTTTATTTCTCCCAGAGGGGAAAAGATTTCACTAAGATTTGCGGTTTCTTCAAGTGAACAAACAAAAGGGTTAAGCGGCTTAAAATCTCACGAATTCAATGAAAATGAAGGAATGCTTTTTGTTTACGATAAACCTGGAGCTAGAAGATTTTGGATGCCTGATACTTATTTTAATTTAGATATTTATTTTTTAGACGCCAATTACAAGGTGATAGGATTAGAAAAAAATGTTCCGTTTCACCCAGGACGCGAAGAGCCTCCACTTATCTATCAGACAAAAACTTATACTGCTCAATATGTCCTAGAAATGAAATCCAGTTCAAAAATCTCAAAAAAAATTCAACTAAATGATCGTTTCAAACTCGAAAAATAGAAGCTAACAGTAAAAGGTTCCCTCGTTATACAATTCAATAAATATTTTGGAAAACGAAGATGATTTAAAATGAGATTCTTCTAGTTTAAAAAAGTGGTGGGGCGAATTTTGAAATATATTTTTAAATAAAATGTAATCTTTTGAATTTATAATATAAATTTTTCCATTTATTGATATTTTGAAATTTTTTGAATCAATTTTAATTGATACAAATTTTGTCCATATATCGCGCCGTATTTTTTTATTCTTAAGACTATCTAATTTTTTAATTAATTTCCCATTATTCAAAATTTCACTTTTAGGCTTGGACAAATGGCGCAAAAGTGCAGTAGAGAAATTTTCTTCATCTGAGATCATTTTAATCAAATCTTTTTTTATATTATTGTGACTATCAGGCGATACCAAAAATGGATCATCTTGAAGAATATTTTTAGGTTCATGAAAGCTAAATTTTTCTAAATTTAAATCATCACAAGTTAAAAGTGTAGATAGAAGTTGCTCATAGCGAATTGATTTAAAACCAATAGAGTAAGAGATACTGTCTTCTAAACTTACTCCGTGATGTGCTAAGTTTGGTGGAAGATAAATCATATCTCCAGGTTCTAGAACATATTCTACGTCTGGTTTAAATTCGCGAAGAAGGCGTATATCTAGATCACTTATGTAGTCAGGAGAAGCATCTGACTGAAGTAACCATTTTCTCTTACCTCTTCCTTGAAATATAAATACGGAATAGTCGTCAATATGAGCACCGACCGAAGCTCCTTTTTTAGAAATGGTTGCCATCACATCATCAAACTGCCAAGTGGGAATAAAATCTAATTCTGACTTTATTGTATATAGCTCTTCATTAAAAAGTTCTAGACTATGACAAATTAAGGTCCACAATGCTTTTTTCTTAAAATCTTTTTTTGTAAAAGGGCCCGACTTCGCTTGCCAAGGATAATCTCCCCCTTTTTCATACACCACTCGTGTTTCAAATTCTGGGTCAGATGCCAAGTCAAAAAAATCCTCAAAGTCTCCTAACTCATTTGGGTTTGAGATTGCAGCTTTAAAAAGATACGGTTTTTGGTTCCAGTACTTTGAAAAAAATTCTGCCTTAGAAATATTACTTTTGAATAACTTGTTTTTAACATTCATTTTAATATGACCATGATTATGATTGGCGACTTACTACTCTTTAGGAAAAAGTATCAAGAATTCATCTTGGGCAATAAATCCTAGATTATCTCGAACAATTTTTTTCTGATAACCTGTATCATTCATCATACGAGATATTTCTTTAGTGAATGCCATGTTCTCTGACTTAATTTGCTCTAGTTCAAGTTTTTTTTCATTTAGTACATTTGACTGTCCGTGGTAGTCAATGATTCCACCCTGTGAGAAAAATAGTCGAAGTAGCATCAAGGCACAAAAGAACCAGCAACCTTTTATTAAATAATTTTGCCATTTGGGATCTAGTGAGTTTGATTTTTTAGCAGCATAAGCTGGTGTTGTGATTTTTTTGGGTACTTTTTTTACAGGGGTTGTAAATTCTTCTTCAACAGTTATCCTGCGCTCTTTACTGACAACTGCCCTTGAGGTCGGTATTTTTTTTTCTAAAATATCCGTCGGATTCGATTCACGCGTATTATCACTAGTTCTAGAATTAATCCGCGCCCCAGCTCCTGCAACATTACCACTACTGGAACGATTAAAATTTTCTTTTTGAGCCTCCGCCAATCTTTCACTTAAAGGCTTTTGGGCTTCTCTATTTAAAACTTCTGGCCTAACTATTTCTGGGCTCTTTGGGGGAGTGGATTGCATTGGAGATTGGCGTTGTGCTTGTAATTGTACTTGCGCTTGTACTTGCTCGGCCCTTGCATCTGGCTTATTAAATACCTGTCCTGGCGTCCATGCATTTGCTTGAGCTCCACTTTGTGGCTGAACTCTTTGTGGCCCTTCTGAATGCGAAGCTTGGGGTTGAGTTTTTAATTCCGGTTTATTAAAAACTTGCCCAGGCGCCCATCCACTAGACTGGGGAGCTGGCCTATTGCTTGAATCCACTTTAACTTCTTGCTGAGTACGCACTTCTTGCTTCGCTCTATTTCTTTCGATAGCTTTTTTTAAACGATCTTCAGCAGAAGTAGATGATGAACTTGGCGACATTGACTGATTAATAAAGGAGCTTTGAACCTGTGAATTTCCTTGTCCTTGACTTTTTAAGTGCTGCGACCTGGCTTCTGAATATGGATCAGCTGAAGCCTCAGTGCTATTAGTAGTAGTTGGTTTTTGGGGCTTGGCCCCACGATCGAATGAAAATTCCAAGCAAACATCCTGTTTAAAATAATTTACATCCTGTAAGTTTATTTTAGCTGAGCTTTGACTCTACATCAATCCAAAACTTACGTAGAGTGGCAATCTCCAAAAAATAACAATAAAGGGTCTTTCCAATAGTATTTTCTGGAAAATTCTCTGGTAACGAATTATTTTCACCTCGTGAAAAAATATTTTGAAACGCAATAAAACTAGAATGGTCAGGCTTTGAACAG
Source organism: uncultured Bacteriovorax sp. (assembly GCA_964456675.1). GTDB lineage: Bacteria > Bdellovibrionota > Bacteriovoracia > Bacteriovoracales > Bacteriovoracaceae > Bacteriovorax. The sequence goes on from CAYWBR010000021.1 coordinate 19,969, forward strand.
GAGACTGCAAAAGATTTTTCACTACAGCTATATTCACTAAGTGGAAACGCGCTTCTTAATAGTGCGTGAGCTTGGTTCAAACGAATCATAGCAATTTTAGCATCTCCAATTGGGCCCAATTTTAAAAACTTTTCCTCGCGATTAACCGCATGAGATTTAAAAAAAATTTCAAATCTACCTGGGGAAATATCCATCCACCAAGAATATCCTGGATCACTTATATTACAAACCGAATCTTCTTGAAGTGGAAATCGGCGATTAATAATTTGGTCCTTAATCATCTCAGCTACTTCATAAGTTTTCGTTTCAAAAAAATATATTTTGTCGGATATTGAATTTGCTTTTAATAGCATCAGTTTATTTGATTCAAATTCTAGTGCATCGAGCTGAAATTTAATATTATCTGTTGAAAATCCTCGTACGCAAAATGTATTCTTTCCAGAATCGATACGAAAAATGACTCCGGGTGAATTAGGTGCATTTAAAAAATTTGGCTTACTAGCTTCATGACGAACTTCATAACTGTCATCAACACCAACTTTGTTTTTCTCTAAGTCTAAAAAAGAAATTTGGCTTATCTCTTGGTAAATGTTTTCATTAATAGGTAAATTATCGTTTGCTTTGAACTCAATTTTATCTTGCTGCTCAAAAGATCTCACATCAAGTAAGTTGCGATCACGCAAAAGATTTTCTTTTTCATAGATGGCGCTTATTCCTTTTTCATAAACTTCATCAACTAAATTGAATAAAAAATCCTGATCACTTTCGTCGGGATAAAGTTTATTTGTTATCTCGGTGACAGAGTGCTTTATTTTGCTTTCAGACCGTTCCACTTGGCGAATTATTTCTTCAAAATTACTAGGCACTCCATGGCCATCTTCTATTTCAACAATTTCTTTGTTAATTTTTTCAGACAGTAAAAGCGTCTCTTGTAAAAGAAAATCAAGACTAAAGTCAAAATTTACAGTTTCTTTAGAAGTATCCATTCAAATCCTTTGAAGAATATAGACTTAAATTTTAAAAGAAACTTACTTTATTTGACAAGCTACCAAAGCAAAATAATCAATTGAATCATCATAATGAGAATTATCGGTGAAAAATCAAAGGGCAAGTTTGAAGGAAGCCGCTTTCGAATTGGCACCAATGATAAATTAGCTAGATCTTTAAATTTTTTTCTCCATATTTCTTGGTCGAATTTTGGGAAAAAACTTAAAATAGCATCCAGCAAAACGATAATGATATAAACATAAAGCATCCCTCTAATCATTTGCCCATCTCTCCCTTAGTGCCACATGGCAGACACATGCCCCATAAAAGAAAAAACACATCAAGAAAAAAATCCAAACTAAACCTAATATCGAAGAATATAACTCTCCATATGAGCTCATCATCCCTTTTTTCACTGAATAGATATAAATCCAAAATAGATCTTTCCCAATAAAAACAGAAAGGGCAAAAGTGAAGGCGCCCAAAATGGCTTCTTTCCATAGAAGTTTCCAATTAAACAACCATTGATAGAGAATCGTAAAATAAATAAAAACTAAAGAACTATGTAAAAAACTAGATCTTAACCAATAAGTTTTTCGGACATCAACTGTTTTGATCCATTTTAAAAATGGACGTAGAATATCAAAGGTTTGATATAAAAAATCCATCATAAAATTGTTTTTCAATAGCTTCAAAACAAATATAATTATAGGTGGCATAATAAACAACAGCATGACAGCTATAATAGTAATTCCTATAATTACAAACCCCTTAAATATTCGCGACCATGAAATTGCTAACTTATCTTCGGTTATTATATACAAGCCAGACCAGATAGAATTTAAAAAAGTAATTGCAGAAATCCCCAAAATAAAAAAATTGATTACGGTAAACTTTGTATCTGCAAATAGCGGCCCCCTTATCATTTGCTGCAACTTCATCAATAATTCCGGAGCAACCTCAGGAAAAAATTTAGACCCAATAATAAAAAGATATTTTTGAGTTTGGGCCAGGTTTCCTAAAAAAAATCCAACACCTCGTATCAGCAACAAAAGTGATGGAACTATTGTTATTAGCAAATAAAAAGTCGACGAAGAAGCTAAAGTCGTTCCCCTTTTTTGATGAAATACTTTGAATGCCTTAATAAAAAGACCATAAATTACTTTTACCCAGTCGATTACTAAAAAAGTTTTCAATTTAAATAATCCTCATAATAAACTTTTAGTTACTTTAATTCTTATTTCATTGCACATAATTCTTTAACATCTAACGAACATGCTTTTTCTTTAAACCTCAAAGACTCTTCTGTTTTGTTGTCCATTTTATACATAATATGCAACTCCCAACACCCTAATCCATAATTGAGATTACATGACTTATTAAAATATTCCCTAGCTTCATCAAGACGACCATTTTGCAAAGAAGATTTACCAACAAAATAACAGCTGGCCGAATTTGACTCTTCCTTACACGACCATCTATAAATTGAATTTTTATAGATTAAAAAAAGTAAGATAATAAGACCAAAAAACGTCAAAATAAAAAGTGGTTTGTGCCATCTTTTATCAAGAAATGAATCCATAGTTTTAGCTAAAATAGAGATAACTGCTCTCCTTGTATAAGTCCATCAAAACTCTTCGTTTGAAAAATTAGGATACCATCAGCTAGTGGTTTAATTTGCTTCTCCAAATAATACTCATAGTCTACATCCTCATGGGGAAGCTGTATAGGGACTGCTCCCCTTTTGGTCATTACAAATTCTATTTGATTTACTTTTATTCCACGCTCATTTTCAAGTAACTTTGCCGCTTGAACATGGGGGGGGGATATTTTTTGATAGTCGTTCGCATCTCTTGAAAGTCTTTTCTTCATTCCAAGTTCATTTTTAAACTTACCACTTCTTAGATCAGACACAAAATTTTTGATGTAGTCTTCTAGTTCTTCTCCGTTTAAAAACCTGTTTAGCAATTCGAACTGGAATTTTCTAGCAACTTTGCTCCAGTCAGAACGTACAAATTCCATCCCAACAATAAGCAATTCAGTAGTATTATTTTCTTTTACCTGAAGGCCAGCATACTTTTTTTTGGCCCCCACTTCTCCCCCACGTACAGGCGAAAGAAAAAGTTTTTTAAACTTTTTATCTAATTGAATTTCGAGTTTTGACCGATGCTGAAATTTATCAAAAATCTCATCATCTAAAAATTGATTAATCTTGGCTACAAATTCATTGAGGTTAATTTGATGAAAATTTCGCATTTGTACAAATATTGAATCGGTGTCGCCATATAGCACCTTGTATCCTTGAGATTCAATCCACTGAATAGTTGATTTTAAAACCCATTGCCCCGTATTTGTTATCGCTTGTGGTAATTCCTCATGATAAAATCGACAACCAAACGACCCCATAACTCCGTAAAATGAATTCATTAAAATTTTTATCGATTGAGATAAATTAGAGTCATTTATTTTTTTTGCATTAGCTCTTTTTACAAGTAATTCATCTATCAAAGTTGGAAGAAAATATTCTGTGGAAGAAAAGCACAATCCATTTGGTATTTTTTTAGGATTTACACTTCGTTTCAATAGAGAATATGGATCAATTTTAAAAGTACTTATCACCGTGGGGTATAGACTTTTATAATCAAAGACCACCACATCGTCATGTAAGCCAACCACGGGCTCTAGTACAAAGCCACCAGAAGCGGCACCTCTTCCAACTATATCTAAAATATTAGGAGCAACATAACCTTTTTCATGAATAAAAGGTAAGTAGTGGTGGTCAAAAGCGGCGGTAGAACCACCAATTTTATCGAACAATAAACCAGAAATAAGAACTCTTTTTTTCAATAACTCGATCAAGGAAAGCTTTTTAAAAATATCGTTTACCAACGCTGCATCTTTTAAATTATAAAGTGCCAAACTTTTCGGATCTTCATAATATCGCCTCTCTATTTCTCCCCATTTATCTTCGATTTCATCTTCGTCAATATCCTTAACTTCACCGAGAACCAATTTGGCGACGTTATTTAACTTATAGCTTTCATACTGGTAAAAATTTAATTTTAAAGTCCTAGGTCCATCTAATATTACTCTACCAGGAATTTTTGCACGTAGTTCGCGCCGTAAGCCTTCAAATAAATATATTTCCTTATCATCGCGTCCTATTGTGAATGGAATTTTTAATTGCTCACACTTACTACTCAAAACTTTCAAATCAAAACCAATTACATTCCATCCAATAATAAAATCAGGGTCTAAAAAGGAAACATCTCTAATAAAATTTTCTAATAATTCTTTTTCAGAATTTACCCAAGAAAATAAAATATCGTTTGCCTGCTGACCGTCTTTGATTTTTGCATGAAAGCTCGGTTTTTTTAATACCCAAACACGTTCGATTGTTTTTTCTAAGAATTGATACGAATAGGCAATGGAGATTACTTCATTTTTTTTACTTGTCTCAATATCGAATGAAAATATTGAAAAATTCCCACTAAATTCCACCGGCTCAATATGCTCAGCATCCAGTTCATAAAAGATTTGATTATTTCGAACTTGCTCTCTAATCTCACCTACTACTTTCATGGAACCAAAAATTTTCTTATCCATTAAAAAACGTTCAACTGCGGAAATATCCGATTCATAGCTTTTACTATATCTTTTTGCCTCAGTACGGTAATTTTCAACCGAGCTAAATTCAATTTTATGTACGGGTTTTCCCTCAAAATTAATAAACTGAGATTGATTATTGTCGGCATTTAGATCGATAAAAAAATATGGTTTGAACGAATAATAATTAATTTTGATTAAGTGATTTTCTTCATCTCGACCATAAAACTGTAGACACACACAGGTCGATCCTCCAGAATTTTGTACTGTTTTTTTATCAAATGCATGTGCTGTTAAAAGTTGGATCTTCTTTTCGACTTTCATTTGTGATAGCGTATCACATAAAAATATATCTGCTAATGTCATTTAAATAACAGAAGGAAATAAACATGCGTGAATTATACCCAGAAATCGAACCCTATAGCTCTGGTTTTTTAAAAGTTTCTAATTTGCATTCTATCTATTACGAAGAAGCAGGAAATCCAAAAGGAAAACCAGTTGTTTTTCTCCATGGGGGCCCAGGAGGTGGATTAATCAATAATTACCGCCGGTACTTCGATCCTGAAAAGTGGAGAATTGTGCTTTTCGACCAAAGAGGCTGTGGCCAAAGTACTCCCTTTGCCGAGCTTAAAGAAAACACTACGTGGGATTTGGTTAGTGATATCGAAAAAATACGGACACATCTAAATATTGAAAAATGGTCAATTTTTGGAGGTTCATGGGGCTCAACACTTGCCCTTGCCTATGGAATAACTCATCCAGAATCTTGTGAAACATTTTTTTTAAGAGGAATCTTTTTACTTAGAAAAAAAGAAATCGATTGGTTTTACCAAGAGGGATGTTCTCGAATGTATCCCGATGCTTGGGAAAAATATGTTGCTCCAATACCTAAAGAAGAAAGGCACGATTTTGTGAATGCATTTTATAAACGTTTAACTTCAGCAGATGCTGCCATAAGAAAAGAAGCCGCTGTTGCTTGGTCTGTGTGGGAAGGCACTACTTCGAAATTAATCCCCGATATGGATGCAGCTGCGCGATTTGGTGAAGATCAATTTGCAGACGCCTTTGCGAGAATCGAATGTCACTATTTTATCAACAAAGGTTTTTTTAGCGACGATAATTTTTTACTTAACAATATAGCTAAAATTAAAAACCACAAAGCTATTATCGTCCAAGGTCGCTACGATGTTGTCTGTCCACCAGATAGCGCTTGGGCCCTACATCGTGCATGGCCAGAAGCAGAATTTAAAATCATTCAGGACGCAGGACATTCACTGTCAGAAAAAGGAATCACTGACGCACTTGTTGAGGCAACTGACCGACTATAGACCCAATACCCAACCGTTAAAGTCGGAATCATATTTGGACGATAGGAATTTGATAAATAATCTCTTTTAAACTGGAAGAATTATGAAAAATTTCTATTGTCTTGTTTTAATATTTTTTTTCACATCCTCCATTATGGCACAGGAAGCTTTATGGAAAATGGGAAATTCTTTTATTGCGGTATTTGATGATCAAAAATCAAATTTACTTTACTCTGCTAGCTGCCAAAAAGTTTCTTGTGATGCAATCAATTTAACTAAAAATGTTTCATGGAAAATGCTTTCTAAGGATGCGACTATCGGTGGTAAAAACCCAGGTGCGGTTTTATGCAAAGATGTATTAAAACAAAAAATTCTTTATTTAAAAGATATGCAAGGAAATGAAAATACATTCTGTGTTTTTAAAGATAAATCTTTTATCTCATCGTCTTCACTTTCAATACTTGCAGATAGAAACTTAAAAAAGGATCAAAAATAATGAATAAAATATTCACTACTTCTTTTTTAATTTTTTTACTCCCATATAATCTTTATGCGCAAAGCTGTGGATCATTACCTGATGGTACGACTGTTAGACTCGACACAGGAAGTGGCACACTCGTTAATGCAAGATCTCAAGATCAAGATGGGCTTGGCACTTGTTATGCAAATACCGCTTCCGTTTTACTACAATCAGCTTTGCCCGAGTCCCCAAACGTATCATATATAAATTTGGCCATTGGATACGGAGAGAAAGTGACGGGAAGAAATATTAAATATTCCGCCTATGACACAAACGGAGATATGCTTATTACAGGGGGAACCATTTGCGAAACAATTAGAGTCGCCAAAGAAAACGGTGGCGTATGCAAAAGATCAGATGTCCCCCTAGAAGATACTCTATTTGATTCTAGTATCGATATGTACAACGACAACTCGCAAACACAGAAAGAAATACTTAACCGAGTCTCTGAATATTATGACAATGTAAATAAATCATTCAGGCAACAGGCTAAAAGCAATTTTACCAGCGGTCGAAAAGCTAAGTTTATTAATGCTGATACTAAAGAAAAAATTGAAGAAAGTGCAAAATCATTTGCAGACACGATGGGAGAAGCCGGAAAAAAAATTGGATCATTTTTTAGTAGTATTGGAGAAAAATTTAAGAATTTTTTTGATTCTATCTTTGATCGCAAAGGCAGTGACCCGGTCGATCCACCACACAATGATCCTGTGATTGTGGACATTAACAACAAGGCCGATGCAAACCAAAATCTTCCAAGTAAAGATGAAGCAGGTTTGCAGCAAATTATCGACAATTCAATCGCTGAAAATAAAGAACAAGAACCGGAATTGACAGATGAACAAATAATGGATTTAAAGCCAGATTCTGAAAATATAACATCAAGCAATTTTTCAAGAGAAAAATTTGAAACCTTAAAAAAATCTAAAAAACCATTAAGTGAAAAAGACAAATATCAATTGGCGCTATATGAACTCATCCAATCAAAAGCCCCCGAATACAGCCTTAAAAACTGTGAAAAACTCGATACAAAAAACTCACTCACTGTTGCGCAAAACTTAGCTGCTCAATTACATAATATGAGTAAAAATGGGAAATATAGCCCTACAGCTTCAAGCTTACGATGGAAAATCTATAATTCTTATTCAATACGAAACCCTGGTGTTGCTGAAACTTATGAATTTATTATTAACTCTGAATTTAAAAATATGCTTGAAAAAGTTTATTTAAAAAGTTTAACAAATTATCCAGCACCTAATTCAGGTAAAGATGCATTAATAAAAGGAATTAAGAGCATACTTGGAAAAACTGCCAATGATAAGGATATAGCGGGAGTTTTAAACCAACTTGATCCTGAGACTTTAAACTTGCTAGAAGATGATTACAAACGTTATGCTAAAAAAGATTATTCGAAGTGCTCTAAAGATAAATTAGCATATTTAAAAAATGCCGATGGTCTAATTCAAGATTTCGCTTCTCATCCTTGTTTAAGTCAATATCAAAATCTCGGAGAAGGAATACAGAACTTAGTTACTGGATTTTCAAATTCAAATATAGGAGATTTTGAAAAAGTATCTGATTTTATTTTAAACTCTCCTGATTTAAACTACGAAAAAGCATTAACAATGCTACTCGCTCCAACATGTACAGATGATAAAAAAATTAAAATCCCAAAGAACTTAACCTGTAATGATAATCAAATTTCATTTTCATCAGCAGACTCCAACTCACCTAGCAAATTAGAAAAGAAAATGATCGAAGAACGCAAAAAATTATTAAAAATTGGCCAAGAATCTCTTGATAAAGGATTGGCCATTGGTGCAAGTCTTTGTACTATCTTCTTTAAAGAAGACCCAAATTACTTTTATAATTCTAGTAGCAATTGTCGGGCTTCAAAAGGCGACAGCTTCCACGCCGTTAGTATTATCGGATATCGATGTAATGCCGGAAAAATTGATTACTTAATTCAAAACTCTTGGGGAGAATGGCGAGACTTAGACGATACAAAATACCAAAGAGAAGGTAAATCCGGAAAAGCGTGGATTGATGAAGATTCACTTATTAAAAATACTTATCAATACTCCACGCTTAAAAATTAATAATTCTTTTTAACGATTAAAAACATTCCGTCGCGAACAGGAAGAAGTGACCCATAGAGGTCACTTCTTCCTTTGATCGTATCATTTAATTCTCTTATGAATTTTGTGTTACGGTGTTCGTCTTCGGAATCCCTTGGTGCTTCAACAACCCTTCCACTCCATAAAACGTTATCAATAACAATCATTCCATTTTCACTTAAATTCTCTAGAGAGTATTCTAGATATGGTAAGTAGTTTCTCTTGTCTGCATCGATAAAGACAAAATCAAATGGTCCATTTAGAGTTTTTAAAGTCTCAAGACCTGGCCCTATAATCGATCTTATCTTTTTGCCATGGGAGCTTTTTTCCCAATAACTTTTAGCAAGTTCAACTGTTTTTTCATTAACATCTAAGGTGATTAATTCCCCATCTTCTGGCAGTTCATGGGCCATGCAAAGTGCTGAATATCCAGTAAATGTGCCTAGTTCAAGTACTCTTTTTGCTTTAATTGATCTAATTAAAAACCCTAGGATACTAGCTTCCATTTTTCCTATAAGCATCTGGGAGCCATGTATGTTTTCACGGGTATAAGTCTCTAAATCCTCGCAAAGACTTGGTGGAGTATCACTTTTCTCAATACAATATTGTAAAATTTTCGGATCAATCATATTCATCTGGGCCTCAAAATAGTATTTCCAACATGATAATCTAGGTATTGTTTACAGGTCATCCTTAACAACAGAGATAAAATAGGCTAAAAGAGACTAGCTTTCAAGCTTGAATTATGGCCCTAGATAATATGCATATAATTTAACGGATAAATATATATGGAAATTCTACCTCTAAATACTTGGCTTCCGAGTAGCACTAAACCTTTAGTGGTTGCAGGTCCTTGCTCTGCTGAAAGCCTAGAGCAAGTAATGGCCTGTGCGACCGATTTAAAAAAATCAGGAATGGTTCATTTATTTCGCGCCGGTATTTGGAAGCCAAGAACACGCCCGAATAGCTTCGAAGGTTTAGGAGAAATCGCTCTTCCTTGGTTATCAACAGTAAAAAAAGAATTAGGCATGATGACTACAACCGAAGTAGCATCTGCTAAACATGTTGAACTTTGTCTTAAACATAATGTAGACGTTTTATGGATTGGTGCCCGCTCAACAGTAAATCCTTTTACTGTACAGGAAATTGCTGAAGCCCTTTCTGGAGTAGACATACCTGTCATGGTTAAAAATCCTATCAATGCAGATTTGCAATTGTGGATTGGCGCTCTTGAAAGACTTAATCAAAAAGGGATCAAGAAACTCGTTGCTATCCATCGAGGCTTCTCCGTAGGAGAAAAGCTTCATTTTAGAAATGCTCCTCTTTGGCGAATACCAATGGAATTAAAAGTTAAGTACCCTAATCTCCCACTAATTTGTGATCCTTCGCACATCACAGGAGATCGAGAATTAGTAGCGAGCGTATGTCAAAAGGCTATGGACCTAGATATGGATGGTTTAATTATCGAAACTCATCCAAATCCCAATAAAGCTTGGTCGGATGCTGACCAACAAGTAACTCCTGAAAAACTAATCGCTATATTGAAAGGTCTAGATATTAAATCTGAATTCTCTATTAATAAAAATTCAGAACAACCCTTGGAAGAATATCGCCGTCAAATTGACAGATTAGACTATGAATTGCTTCAGATTCTAAGCCTTCGCTCAAATATTGTGCAAAAAATAGCCGCTACAAAAGTTGAAAATAGTATAACAGCTCTTCAACGTCATCGCTTTGATCAATTGATGAAAGAGCGCCAAGAATCTGCTAAGGCACTTAGCTTAGATAGTGAATATGTAAAAGAAATTTTTGATGCTATTCATGAACAATCCATTAAATTGCAAACAGAATATTTTGATCAAACAAAAAAATAGCTATCATAATTTATTTAGGTTATTTAAATGAATTTCTCTCATTATTTTTTTATTCAAGAAAAATTCAATAATACTAAATAAGGCCATAGCTACATATAGACCTGCTGTTTTAAAAAATACCCAAATTGCAGTTTTCATAAATAGCGCAGTAACACACATAACAACACCGTAAAAAATAAAAAAAATAACCATATGCTTTTCCATTCTAACTAAAATCACTTCTGGTATTGTATTTTTCTTTGGCATTGATTCAAAAAGTTCTAACATCATTCCCTTACCACGATAAAGCTTAAATCCCATAAATGCTGATAAGGCAAATAGTGAGAGCGCTGGTTGTAATTTAAACCAAACTCCATCATGACCAATTAACGATATTCCACCAAGTCCTGCTATTAAAAAAAAATTTAATTTCGAAAGTGTATGAACATGGCCAAATTTCCATTTTTCAAATGTTATTTCAGCTATAGACAAGAGTATTCCCCCGACAAGAGCGGTAGTTAGGGAAAAAAATTCATCTAAAATCCAATATCCTATGGCCGGTAGAAATGAAGCCATAAAAAATGCATTTTGATTTTGTTGCTGCTTATTATCCATAAAATCCTATTTGTTAATGAGAACCCACTAACAAATAGAATTTTAATGAAGAAAGCTTGCCTTTAGCCAGCTTTTTTTGATTCCGTTTGTTTTTTTAACTCAATATAGAGTGAAAATTCTTTTCTGATATGTCCAGGATCTAAAATTTCGACATGATCTTTCATTTGATAAAGCCATTGATAGAAATTATCACAAATTTCTATGGTAGCTGCCCAAATCATATCTCCCTCACCATTACTTGTTACGTAAGGATTTCCTAGATGATGAAATCGAGGAAGAAGATCGATGTTTTCCTGGGAATAGATTTTTAAAACCACTCGCTCTTCTTTTCCGTTTACCATGCGAGTAGCATGGATAAACTCATTAATTTCAAAGGCTGTAAAACGTGGATCAAAAATTTCAAATTCACAATCTTCTACATTTGCAATATCTTCAAGCCCAAAAAAATTTAAACTTCTTTCATTTTTTTCTTCACCAATAGCACAAAGAATTCCATCGAGATAGACTAGGCGATGAGGATAAAAATAGATCTTTTTATTATTATAAAATGTGAGTTCAATTATACGTTTTTGAACGACTGCCCGATCTATTTTTTTTGCCCATAAATCCATTTTCATTAATTTTTTTTCTTCAGGAACAGAAACCGCGGCAAGCTTAAACAGCATATATTTTTCATGCACATGCGAAATGGAATGCAATTTATGCTCTACAATTCTGTCTGAAAAATTTTCAGATTTATGTTTAAAATGTGAAGACCAATAGGATTGAAATGCCATCCACTCAGAAAAATTAAATTCCAGAGACAAGCTCCACGACTTAGTAAGAGGGTAGATTTTCCCCTCTTTTAACTCTATATCTAAATTATATTCTTTAAGCGTTTTAAAAAAATCTAGAGCCTCTGAGGCTTCCATTTGATGTGCTTCCAAAAATAGTTCAAAGTCCCTTGGCTCTTTTAATTCTTCGATAGCAACCAGAAATTTCCACCATTCTTCTTTCCACTGTCTTTTTTGTTCCGACATGTATATTCCTAAGATATAAGTACAATTAAATAACCTACTCATCTTGTCGGATAACTCTTGCGCGGTCTTAAATTTATTTAGTCATTTTTTTAATATAATTTGCTAAACCATTGAATATTTTAGCTTATTACTTTGAAACTCATAGGACTTATCATCCCACTTAAGAGAATAAAACAAGGCGTGTAAACATAGTCTTTGAGAAGGTTCGCCCCCATACAGGCGATCCCCAACTAATGGATACCCAAGCTCTTTAAACTGTACTCTTATTTGATGACGAAGCCCTGTAATTAATTCGATTTCCACTAGAGAGTGATTGGAATCTTTGTTGTATGCCAATTTTCTTGCCTTTAATTTTCCCATTGCACCTTTTATCGGATCTACTATTTGCATTTTTTTGCCACCAACGCCAGCGCTGGCAAGATAATGAATATGCTCCCCATCACAGTCAAAGTCCCCGCAAACTAGCGCATGATAAATTTTTTTCTTAATTAAATTCGTAAAATTTTTTCGAATCTTTTGGTATATAATTTCTTTTTTGGCGAAAACAATAACACCTGAGGTGTCATAATCTAGACGATACAACAAAGCACGATCGTAATTTTGGTGATTTATTTCTAGTAAATCTTGGCGATTAATGCTTCTTAAAAATGAAAGTAAATTATTTTTTTCATTGTATGCGAGCGGATGATTATGACAAAAGCATGGTTTCTCTAGGACAAAAAAATTTTCATCCTCAAAAACAACTAGCGGCTTAACCTCGCCTGTATATTCGGGATTAATTTTTCCATCATTTAATAAATCAATTGGAAGATGCAAAACATCTTTATCTTGAATTAAGCGACGTAAAAAACTCTTAGACAAATATTTTTTTAACCGACTCCTACTAAAACCTAGCCCCAGCAACCAATCTTCAACTGTACCAATAAATTTGTAGGGTGAAATTTCAATATTCATTCAGGCATTGTAGCCCAAAAAAAAGAAAAGCCCGAAAAAATTCGAGCTTTTTTAGTAAAAACCAAAAGTCCTACTGACAAGAGGTTTAAAATTCTTGATGTGTCGATACTGTGCGATCCAAGTAAGCTAAAACTTTCTCTCGCAAATTACTTAGATCAATCTCATTTTCTTCAATGAGCAACTCTGCTTTTAGGTATTCCACTGGAAACCCCGTTAGCTTTGCCAATTCTTCAACTTGAACCTCAGGGCCATTAACCTCTGAAGTTTCAATGCTTCTATTCCCTAAAGCATTCATAAACACTCCCTTGTCTCTCTCACGGCCTACCTTTAATTCGCTCAATCCTTTGAACTACCTAAAGTATTTTTCCTGGCCAATAGTCAAAAATATGTGACGCAAAAAAATCGTATCTTTACCCAATTGTTAATGTCAACTTGCGAAAGCTCTGTAAGAACAGATGTAAGAATATATTAGAATTCAGTGAAATCTGATAGATAGCACACTTTTGTTTAATGTAAGAATAATGTGTTTAGTTAATCTCTGAAGGCTAAATTTTCAAAACTAGTATATGCGCCCACAAATGCTAGTTTTGCGGTTCCCGTTTCTCCGGCCCGATTTTTTCCAACAATTACTTCTGCAACACCAGGCTCTTTTGTAGATTCTTTGTTGTAGTACTCATCTCGATAAATGAACATAACAATGTCTGCATCTTGCTCAATAGCTCCTGATTCACGAATGTCTGCCATCGTTGGACGTTTATCTACTCTTGTCTCTACCGAACGGTTCAACTGAGAGAGTGCAATAATGGGACACTCTAATTCTTTGGCCAGAGTTTTTAACCCACGTGAGATTTCTGAAATTTGCTGTTCACGAGAAAGAATCTTGCTCGCTGATTGCATAAGCTGAAGATAATCAATAACAATCAACCCCAAGCCTTGATCTGCTTTGATTTTTCTACACTGAGATTGGATATCCAAAATCGTGCATGCACCAGAGTCGTTTATAAAAATTGGAAGCGTAGAAAGCTCCCCTACCGCCTTTGCAATACTTCTTAGATCCGTATCTAAAAAGTCTTTTTTTCGAATTCTCTTTGAATCAACTTTCGCACGCCCTGACAGTAATCGCATAGAAAGTTCTTGGGCCAACATCTCTAATGAAAAAATTGCAATTGGAAGGCCTGTGTTGGCACAAACGTTCATGGCAATGTTTAGGGCCAATGCAGATTTACCCATAGCAGGACGAGCGCCCAAAATAATCAACTGCCCCGCCTGCATTCCAAGCAACAACTCATCAAGTCTGTTGTATCCCGTCGGCAGACCTGAAATTTCACCACGACCTCGGCTTGTGTCTTCTAGATCTTTTAAATTTTGTTTCAAGCACGAATTTAATTTAACCATGCCGCCAGACTTTGCATCGTTGGTGAGCTTAAAAAAGCTAGCCTCCACTTCTTGAATAAAATCTTCAGTGTTGCCAGTATACGACATTCCATTTTTCACAACAGTCTGGGCAGTACGAACGATATCGCGAAGAGCGGCTTTTTCTTTAACTATTTTTGCATAGTCGTATGCATTGGCAACGGTTGCTTGATCTTCAACTAATAACAAAAGAAATGACTGCCCACCAATTTCTTCAAGCTTTCCTCTTTCTTGTAATTTTGAAGAAACTGTAACGTAATCTATTGCTTTATTACCCATGAACAAATCTTGAACTACATCAAAAATAATAGCGTGTCTTGGATCGTAAAACTGCTCGGAACGAAGTTTCAAGTTAGACACTTGGTCAAACACATCACCATCTAAAATCAAGCAACCTATAAGAGCTTTTTCCGCTAGTAGATCATGAGGCATTTCGTGTGTCGGGTGTTGTATATTGAATTGGGCCATGGGTTAGACTTTCCTTAAATTTTTTTGATGGGTCATCATAGTTCTTTGCCCAATGTCAGTTCAAGAATAATTCCTCTTACATTTTATCCAGATAACGCATTGCCCACTTCAAACAGTTCATCTATAGTTAAACCAATAATTTTGTTTAATGTCGTATGCTAATTAATAAATTTTGGAAAACACTAAGTTCATGAAAAAATATGTAATTGCGCTGGTTCTCAATCTTTTTGTCTTTGACATTAATTGTACCATCGCAGAAAGCCCACTTATATACAACTGTGTCGATATGCCTTTTTATATGGAAAAAGGTGAGAAGAATAATTATCGCGGCTTATTAATAGATATTTTTAAAAATTCTGCTAAAAATGCCGGTTTTACAAATTATATCATCAACATGGTTCCTCCCAATCGCATGCTGCAAAATATGGCCGAAGGTAAAGCCCATGTCTGGAATGGTGTTGTCTTGCCACAATTAAAAGAAAGTTCAATTATTGGCACAGTTAAACTCGCCACTATAACTTTGGCCATCTACTCTCTAGATAAAAATGTTGAGTCCTACAATTTTCCAACGGCATTAACAGACCAAGGGTTAATTGTTATTAAAGGCTTTAGCTATGGTGGTTATTTAAATGAAATAAAAAAATTAAATAGCAATATGATTATTCACGAAACACGTAACCATGAATCAGCACTGAAAATGCTTAATATGGGCAGGGCAAAATTTTTATTAAACTACGTTGAACCAATGAATCTTGTTCTAGAGAAAGAAGTGAGTAGCAAAATCTATTACAAAAAAGTAAAATCTCTCGACACGTATTTTGCCGTATCTAAAAAACACCCCAAAGCACAAAATATTTTACAAGAGCTTGAAGCTGGTTTTAAGAAACCATAAAACAAAAGTCTTTTAATCTAATGGTGAAAAAATAAGTGACAAGAGAACAAAACCTATGGCTTTTTGATGATTAAATAAGTTTAGCTCTAGAAAAAAACGGCCCAGAGAGCTTGAATGATTCTGAAATAAATCATTTTGTCGGAGTCTGGAGTTAGGAAGTAAACGAATATAGGTGCTAATGAAAAATAAATTTCAAATGCACTTTGAAATTTTGGATTAACTGTCTTTTTGAAAAATGTATTTGGAATACTAAGAAGTATGCCCAAAAATATTTGCTATGAAAACATATCCTAAAAAAGCACCTGGATAATTACGAACCAAAAACCATCCATTATAAAAAATTAAAATATAAAATATTTTTTTCATAAAGCAATCAATCCTAAACAATCATCTGTAAAAGCTACGATGTAATCTGACATTCCGACAAATCAAGTAGGAAATTTTTCCTCAAGGTGACATCGGGTTCTCTCTTCTTAAAATTGTTAGTAACTACAAAAACGATTTTTAGAAAAGGAGCATCCCGATGTCTATGTTACAGACTAATTCAAAAGTTATTAAGAATAAAGTGGGTCTTATAAATTTGGCCCAGGAACTTGGAAATATTTCCAAGGCCTGCAAGGTCATGGGTTATTCAAGAGACACGTTTTATCGCTACCAGGAAGCCGTTGAAGTCGGTGGAGTTGACGCTTTAATAGATAAGTCACGAAGAAAAGCTAATCGCAAAAATAGAGTTCCTTTTGAAGTAGAAGAAGCAGTTATTCGTCTTGCGATTGAATATCCTGCTTACGGACAAGTAAGAGCTGCCAACGAGCTACGAAAGGAAGGGATTGTTCTTTCTCCGGCTGGAGTTAGATATGTTTGGATGAGAAATAATGTTGAGAATATCGACAAGCGATTAAAGGCCCTCGAAGAAAAAATTGCGAAAGAAGGAATAGTTTTAACTGAAGAGCAACTTAGAGTTTTTGAGCAAAAGAAAGATGATCGCGAAGCTCATGGTGAAATTGAAACCGAACATCCAGGATACTTGGGTTCACAAGATACCTTTTATGTTGGGACGATAAAAGGAGTTGGACGAATTTATCAGCAAACATTTGTGGATACTTATTCAAAGGTTGCATTCGCAAAACTCTACAATATGAAAACACCTCTCACTGCGGCTGATATTTTAAATGATAGAGTTCTTCCATTCTTTGAATCAAGAAAAGTTCCGATGCTGAGAATTTTAACTGATCGAGGTACAGAGTATTGTGGGAAGCTCGATGCTCATGATTATCAATTGTATCTAGCGGTGAACGACATTGACCATACAAAAACAAAAGCCAAATCTCCTCAGACAAATGGAATTGTTGAAAGATTTCACAGAACAATTTTGGAAGAGTTTTATCAAGTGGCTTTCAGGAAAAAGATTTATCAAACGATGGAGGAGATTCAAACTGACTTGGATCAATGGGTTGATAGCTACAATAAAACACGACCTCACCAAGGAAAGATATGTTGTGGACGAACACCAATGCAGACTTTTATCGATGGATTGAAAATAGTTCAGAGTAAAATCATTGAAGGTTTACACAAATCTTCCGAGGAGGTATTTATGAATTAGACTTGATCGGACAAAATTTTGAAGCAAGAAGAGAGAACTGTCAGATCAAGTCCAGATCAAGTCGTAGCTTTTACACATTATTTGATTTTGCATTTAAGTATTTTTCAATCTGCATTAACTCATCACTGCATACTGTACTTGCACTAGCGGTATTGAGTGTTAAGATTGATACTATTAAAAGCGATAATTTTACATTACTCATCTGTGACTCCTAATAATTTATAATCAAATATTTGCTTAATTTTTTATCGTAAACTTTAATTGTCCCATGCAAATTCAATTCATCTAGCTCACATTGCTGAACAGGTGTACCGTGAGTTATCAAAGTCTCACTAATAAGTGAATTGTCAGTATCTCTATAAGTAATTGTAGTATCCTGATCTAAAAAGCAACGTTGATTAAATCCTGTTTTGGGATTAGTAATTACAAATGCACCATTCTCCTCTTTATTTGCTACACGTATTTTAAAAATTGTGTGCACACTATCTAGCCTAATCAACTCTGCCTTTACTTCAAATTGATCTTCGCGAGAATTTTCGACATCAATCGAAGGAATGATTTTAATTAATATTTCATTTCTAGAAATTCTTTTTAGTTTTTTAAAAAAGTTTAATTCTCCATTAATTTTTCCATATCTCAAAAGTGAAGTTGCTGAAGCTTTTCTAAATTTATCAGACGGCATTGGAATTGCTGGAGCATCATAAATTTCTTCCATAAAACTGCCAAGAGGTGCTTCGGTTTCAAATTTTAATTTATAAAATTCACCTACCTGCTCTTTTAAAATTAAATACAAATCAAAGAAATTATTGTTATTAATAAACGCATAAGCTTTATCTTTATTATGAATTATGGCAGCATACAAATTCTTGTCACCAAGAACAATCGCATCAGAATTCTGATTTTTTTCAACCACAGTCACAACTAGTTCATCTGTGTTTCTGTCTAATATTAATATTTTGTTATCTTGAATTTCGTGCTTATATAGGATCGGTGAATAGTGAATTTCCTCATCATTAATTTTTAGTACCTTTGAATTTAAAGTATAAAAAAGTTTTATGTTTTCATCATTAATTGGCAGAAGATCTTCTTGTGAACTTTCATCCATCGATGGCTTACTATTAATTACAATTTGCTCCTCGCCTACCTTTTTTGGTTCAGTTGGTTTTGAAGCATCTTCTTTTTCACAACTACTAAATAGCAATCCCATAAAAACTAATAAAAGTAATTTGTTCTTCATAATAAACTCCAGAGTTTTTGGAAGCATAACACGGAAGCCTTCTTAATAATTTAGGATTGAAAATTTTATAAGCTTTTAACATAAACTAGTAAAAATCGTGAAGAAAACCACCGCCCAGGTGCTTAAAATTAGATATTTAAGATTGTCTTTTGATAGAAAGAGGAAACGATTTAAGTAAACTGTATCAGAGTAAAAAAAGCCCACACATTTCGGTGTGGGCTTCAGAGTCTACGTTTTTTTTAAAACTGTTAATTAGCCTCTTAAAAGCTTATCAACTTCAGCTTTTAATCTTTGCTCTTCAGTAAGTTCAACTTTTGCGTCTTCTTTACCGTCGTTAGCTTTAGCTTCAGCTGCTGCTTTTTTTCTAGCTTCAGCAGCTTTTACTGCTTCTTCTTGAGCTTTTTTAAGCTCTTCAGCTTGCTTAGGATCAATTGCAATTTTAACTTTAAAAGTAGCTTCAACGTCAGCAAATAGTTTTGCTTTTACATTAAAAGTACCAAGGCCTTTAATTTGAGATTCTAAGTGAAGTAAACGTCTTTCAACATTTAATCCTTTGTTCTCTAATTCTTTTGATAATTCAGCAGTT
Organism: uncultured Bacteriovorax sp.; assembly: GCA_964456675.1. Classification (GTDB taxonomy): domain Bacteria; phylum Bdellovibrionota; class Bacteriovoracia; order Bacteriovoracales; family Bacteriovoracaceae; genus Bacteriovorax. The sequence goes on from CAYWBR010000021.1 coordinate 39,143, forward strand.
GTGATTGTACCGAAAAGTTTTCCGTTCGCTCCAACTTTTTTAATTAATTCTAAAGTACCTACAGACTCAAGTTGTTTTTTTACAGCTATAGCTGCATCTTTTTGAGCTTGTACTTTTTTAGCTAAGCTTTTTTGTTGAGCAGCTAATAATTTTTTATTTGAGTCGTCAGCGATCATTGCAAAGCCATTTGGCATTAAAAAGTTTCTAGCGTAACCAGCAGAAACATTAACGATCTCACCAACGTTACCAAGAGCTTGAACTCTTTCCGTTAAGATAACTTTCATATTTTGTCTCCTTCACCATTTTGTTTTTTTAAAAATTTTCTAAAATTAAACCATAAATCAAAAACACCTAAGACTACGAGCATTTTCCAAGCATAGATCATGGTAAAAGTTGTTAAAATAATTCTTATTAAGCCTCCAATTTTTATGAAGCTTAAAAAATCATTATAAATTCCAAAACCTTGAAAAAAATAAAGAATACTAAGACCTGCGAGGATATTAGTACCAACTATCTCTCCTGTTTTACCTAAACCAAAGTCTGCACCCAAGTAACTAACTAAACCAACAATAAAAGCCCAAATTAAAAACTCTGGTACTTTAAACTGTAAAAGATCCTTAATTCCAAATTTGTAATATACTTTATAGCGCCAAATTTTAGCATTACGAAGTAAGACAAAAAAACTTAACCAAATTCCTAAAAAAACGCTAACAAAAACAATTGCCGGCGTATTCTCATAGATCTCAGTCACTACTTTTTCCGGGTTATCCAAAAGCGCGCGCATCTCGCGAGCTTCTTCGGTTCCTGCATCAAGTAGTTTTTTATTTTGCTCTTTTTGCTGATTAAACGTTTTTGTCACAATCGCTGACAACTCGGACTTAAAAAGCGTAGGTTTAGAAAAATGAATTGCTGTGATAATAGTCATCGTCAATGCAAATAACGTAATTCCACTGGCCAAAATGCCTTTTACTGGACTGACATCTCTATAGATTACTTCTGAAATTAGAAGTGCATATAAAAACGAAACTCCGTAAATTGCGTTGACGCCAACTGGAATTTTTAAAAACGTTGTTATTAACCATAATACCCCAACACTTGCGAGCCCCATTCCAAAAGCCGTAAGACGACCATAGAGTAAGAAAGCAATTGCAATTGGCACAGGCGCTAACAACACCAACGGCGTAAAACTACATAAAGCGATAGCAATCACCATGAGAAATACCAATTTCCCTAGGGATGATTTATTATCGAAAATATTATAGCTTTCAGCACTCGTCATTTTACATTCTCTTTAGGATTTAAAACCTAAGCTCTATCTAATGTTCTGTTAGAGATATAGCTAGAAATACCTAATTGACGAGCGTGCTTGATCGCAGCATTAGAAAATCTCTGGTGCTTTTTAGATATACCAGAAACTCTTGCTGGAGAAATTTTTCCAAACTCGTTAACTAGCCAGTTCCATGTTTGAGGATCTTTCCAATCTGCAGTGATTTTCTTAGCTGTAAACCAGCAAGTTTTTCTCTTAGCAAATTTACGACGATCGTCTTCCATATCTTCGAAACCTTCTTCTTCTTCATCTTTTTTCGCGTCAAGAACTGATCCTCTGTGCGCTTTAGAGAATGGAGATTTGAAGTTTTTAACAAGAGAATCTTTATTTCTCTCATCATCAGCTAGTTTAAAAATCATTTGGCGTAGAACGCCTTCATTGATCCCTAAACGACGAGTGATTTCAGCGTTAGCAGTATTTCCTGCAACATACATGAAATAGTGGAAATGACCGTGACGTGCGCCGTTTGAAAACGGTTGAGCAAGCGTATACTTACCCCAGTCATCAGAAATCAGAAGTTCGCCTTTTGTTTGTGCGAGTACTTCTTTAACGATTGCAGACATTTCTGCGTGAGCTTCTGAGCCTAGCTCTGGCTTTGTCACAATAGACAATTCGTAAATCATAGTAACCCCCTTGGACTGAATCGGCTTATGTCCCCTATGGACACAAGCGAGTGATTTACTTAAAAACAGATTCAGGGGGGAATATAGCTTACAACCGTCGGATTTAAAAGCTTTTTTACTC
>CAYWBR010000022.1:0-15477 GCA_964456675.1 uncultured Bacteriovorax sp.
ATTGGCCAGGTCCCGTGCTCCCAAGGGTGGACATGGCAATTATGGATTATTACAACTCTCTAAAAGGACCGCTCGAACTTTTTGTGAACTCAATGAGAAAGATATCTATATCGGAGAAAAAAATTTAAGATGTGCGGTGACTCTCATGGATTACCAATTAAAAGGCGCTCCTAATATAAATGGCAAAATAACAAAACAAAGAACTCTTAATCGCATTTTTACTTCACCCATTTTTTTCTGGGGACCATTGAGAAAAAAAGATTATCGCGGAAAAAAAATATTAACCATGTGGATGAAAGATCACATTTCAAACATTTCAAATTGCAACATTAATCATTAATATAAAAATACACAAAAATGGAGCCCAAATGCATTACGAACTTAAAAAGCTTTCAAATAACTTAAATACACTTTTTGTACATAATCCCGGCAGCACTTCCGCAACTGTACAAATTTGGTTTCGCGCTGGAAGCGCACTTGAAGTTGATAGCAATGAGGGAATTGCCCACTTCTTGGAGCATATGTTTTTTAAAGGAACAAAGACTCGTCCTGGTGCTAAAATTGCTTATGAAGTAGAAAGTTTTGGTGGAGAAATCAATGCCTTTACTTCATTTGATTATACCTGCTACTACATAAATGCCCCTACAACAGAAATTAAAAATACCATTAACATACTTTTAGACATGGTCTCTTCACCGCTTTTTAAAAATGAGGATCTTTTACCAGAGCGCGACGTCGTATTTGAAGAATATCGAAGATCAATCGACAGTCCATCGCAATTTGGTTTTCAACAATTACAAAAAAAATTTTTTACGGGCCCCTATGCACATCCAATATTAGGAAGAGAAGAAACAATTAAAAATTTTTCTCGAGAGCAACTTTCAAAGTTTAGAGAACAATTTTACAATTTAAGTAACGCACTCCTTGTTGTTGCGGGCAATATTACCGATGAACAAGAACTCTCAAACGAAATAGTGAAATATCAGCTTCCAAGTGGTAAACCATCTGAATTTCCAAAATTTGAATTAAACACCACTCCCCAGATCGAGATTCATCACAAAGACGTGCGAATGGCAACGTTGACACTTTGTTTTATGGCCGAACCATTTCTGAGTCAAAGTGCAGCAGCAGAAGATTTGGCCATTAATTGTTTTGGCTATGGAGAAACTAGCAGGCTCTATCAAAAACTAGTAATTGAAGAAACTCTTGCCAACAACTCAAGTGCATCTACTATGTTCATGAATCATGGAGGAGCACATTTCATTCGAGTCACTTGTCCAACTGAAAATCTAGAAAAAATATTAAAAAAATTAACTATAGAATTAAAATTATTACTTAAGAATGGAGTTCTTCCAAAAGAACTACAACGGATTAAAAATCAATATATTTCATCTAAGACATACGAAAAAGAAACCATTGAATCGTTCGCATTTTCTCTAGGCCATGGATACGCACAGACTGGTGATATCAACAGCGACCATGAATTTATTGCTAGAATTAAAAAAACAAAAATTGACGAAGTAAATAAAGCTCTCATTGAAATTTTCAATAAACCTATGCATTTAGGAATACAAGCACCTAAATCGACCGACTTAAATAAATTAAAAAAATTATTGGAAAAATTTCAGAATGACTTTAAACCTGCTGCTGCCAAAAAGACTAAGCCTACAAAAAATGATGCAAAATCGATTTCATCTAAATTTGATGATCAGGCAAAAGTCATTGAAATCAAACCAGGAATTAAGCTTCTTTATCGTCAAAATGCGATGACTCCGACATTTATTCTCCATGCTTACATAAAAGGTGGAATGACCGAAGAGAACCCAAAAAATAATGGAATCCACCATCTCTTAGCAACGACTATCGGCAAAGGCTACAAAGGCGTTAGCTACGAAAAGTTAAAAGAGTATTTAGAGGATAAATCATCTAGCTTAAATGGTTTTGGAGGTAAGAATGCCTATGGCCTTTTAATGCATGGCCTTTCTGAGAACTTTTCTGAATTAGTTAATCATTTTAAAGGAACATTACTTTCTCCTACCATTGCTCCAAAATTTGTTAAACATGAACAATCTATCGCAATTAGAGCTTTAGAAAATCAAAAAGAAGATCCTGTTAAGCAGTGTTTTCAACAAGTACATAAAATGATTTTTGACAAGCACCCTTACGCCCTTAATCCCATTGGAGAATCTGCTACGCTAAAAAAGATCAAATCTTCTGACCTGATCAAACTACACATTAAAAATCTTAAACAAAAAGAAATTTTACTTACTTATTGTGGAGACAAAGATCTTTCTGAAGTTTTGGAAGCATTAAAACCAACGCTAGAAGAACTCAATCCACGAAAAATACAAAAGCCTGTTTACAAAAAATACAAACCACAAGCACAATTAAATTCTTTTATTAAATTTGATCGTGAACAGACGCAAATTTTTATTTTCATTCCTTGTGGGGGAATGTCCGCAAAAGAGAACTTATATTTAAAAATGCTCAACACCCATTTGTCTGGTCAATCATCAGAACTCTTCGTAGAGGTGCGCGATCGTCAGGGTCTTTGCTATACTGCTCAGCCCGTTCATTTTACAGCTCTAGAAGGTGGCTATTTTGGAATTTACATGGCTTCTGGACACGACAAAACCAAAGCGGCCCAAACAGCTATTCTTGATATTTTAAATCGCATTAGCTCCGAAGGGCTACCAAAGGAAGATTTTGAAAGAATAAAGCGAATGATGAAAGGGCAAAATCTCATTAACGTACAGACCAATGAAGATTTCGCCAGTATCTATGCCGTTGCGGTTTTACAAGGGCAAGGTATTGATTATTGGCACAATAAAAATCAGGAAATTGAGAACCTAAATTACAGCGAATTCCAATCAAACATAAAAAAACTATTAGGACAAAAATGGCGCTCGGTAATCGTTGGTCGAGAGTAGTTTGAATCTGTAAATATTACACCTTTTTAACCATCATCATAATAGTTTTGGCATAATAAAAATATGTCAAAACTATTTATGCTACTTATTTTTTTTGCTCCCACACTGTTGGCCTATCAAGACGGTAATAGCTTTTGCCGTGAAAATCCCATTAGTGGGATTGGAAGATTTCATACTGTCATTGACGATGATTTTTCGAATGAAACTATTTCTATTTATTCATACTTAAAAAAACCTTTTGATCCCAACCAACCATCATTAATTTTTTTTCCAGGAGGTCCTGGTGCAACTCCTCGTGGGTCTGAATTTGATCTTCCTGGAATCAATGTAATTTTCTTTGAAAGTCGAGGAATGGGATGCTCAAGGCCTAGTGACCCCAAAATATTTTTAAACAAAAATTTTTATTCCACTGAAAAAACAGTTCAGGATGTGTTACAGATTTTGTCTGATTACAATATAAAAAAAGCATTTATTTACGGTCACTCGTATGGAACCGTCAGTGCTAGTTTATTCGCTAGTCTTCACCCAGAGTACACTGAAAAACTAATCCTAGAAGGAGTCATTGGCACTGGTGCTATTGGTATTTGGAATTCTGAAATAAGAAAAAGCAACCTGCAAGATACATTCAAAAGTTTAAATTCAGATGATCAAAATAAAATATTAGCGTTCTCACGCAATGGAAAATTACCATCTAACTGGTATTCAAATATTGGAACCATGATGTCCTATTTGGATAATGGTTTTGAAATTTATAAAGATTTTCTTCACAATATTTTAACAATGGAAGAAGATTCATTTATCTCTTTTGTTAATAATTTTTATACTGAAAAGGGATTTATAGCTACAAATCCTTTAGATGCAAGTGATGGCGAAGTGGTATTTGGCATGCTAACCTGTCAAGAATTAGGTGCGCTTGACCCTAAGGCTTCTTTTTATCTTAATTTTGATAATAATAAGTTATTGCAATGGGATCACGATAATAAAACCAAAAAACAATACTGCGATCCACTGCAAATTAAGCATGAAATTGCCAAACACAAAAAAGACTTGTTATTTAATTCAAAAATTATTGTTCCCATTATTTACCTAGTGGGTGAAAATGATGGTGCCACTGATATTTTAGAAGGAACTCTGCATCTCAAAAATCGAGCGCGAGGAAGCTATAAATTCTTGACACTAGAACGTGGCGGACACTTACCAAACCTTGGGGCATTAAAAGATGATAGAGACTGTCATGATCCAGATGACTGCGAAAGTTTAAAAATAATTCGAACACAAAAATCTTTATTTCTTAATTTATTAGTCAATGAATCTAGCATATCCCTATCTCGCTATAACGAAATTTTACCATTTAAATGGTCTCTCAAGTACTCGAGCGAAATTTCTCCATAACCTATGATACTTTTTTTTCAGGAATAATTAAAAGTACATTTTGTGGATTCGCTTCTTGTTCTGATGAAACTAAATTCATAAGTGAAGTAATGCATTGGAAATTCTTTGCCATCATTTCAAAAAAACCTGCTATATCAAACGCTCTATTTTGAAATGAATTTAATCGATTAAAAGCCAACATCCCGATTTCTTGATAATACTTTGTATCGACAATTTTTTTATTTAAAGAATCAGAAAAATATCCACAAAGCAATAGCGATGTTTCCGCAATATCTTTTAAAATAATTTTTTGCTTTTCTTTAGGGTATTGAGAACTCTCCATGAGCTTTATTCCTAAAATTTTTTCTCTCGTTTTACCATCGACTTTTTCAAAATATTTATTGGCATCACCATAATGATCCATTATCAATGAAGAATAATAGACAAATTCTGGTCGTATTGGATTTATGGATTTTTTATTAAATTCTTGTAACCTATCGAAGAAATAGACTTGCAAACTAGATTCTAAACTTAGATTTTCAAAAGATCGCGACACATTTCCTCCAGGTTTTAGGAAAGAGCGTTCATATTTAATAGTTTAACTTAGTATTGTAGGCAATTTCACGTCGGAATATTTTTCCAATCTAGGCTTTTTTTGGTATGTTCTTTTTAAGTCTTATTAAGTAATTTTTTGTGAGGAAACCTATGGCTTCATACCAGGATTGGGAAAAACTTGTTGAGAAAGAATCTAGGGGAAAAAAACCATCAGATTTCAATTGGATAACACCTGAGAATATCATTTTAAAACCACTCTATACCAAAGAAGACACAGACTCTTTGCCCAATGCAAATACTTATCCTGGATTTGCTCCCTTTGTTCGTGGCCCAAAAGCCACAATGTATGCGGGAAGACCATGGACTATTCGCCAATACGCAGGATTCTCTACAGCAGAAGAAAGTAATGCTTTTTACAGAAAAGCTCTGGCTGCAGGAGGACAAGGTGTTTCAGTTGCTTTCGATTTAGCAACACACAGAGGTTATGATTCAGATCATCCTCGCGTAACAGGAGACGTTGGTAAAGCTGGAGTTGCCATTGACTCTGTTGAAGATATGAAAATTCTTTTTGACCAGATTCCACTAGATAAAGTTTCAGTATCCATGACAATGAACGGAGCTGTACTTCCTATTTTAGCAAATTATATTGTGGCAGCGGAAGAACAAGGTGTGTCTGCAGATAAATTATCCGGAACTATTCAAAATGATATTCTTAAAGAGTTTATGGTGCGAAATACTTATATATATCCGCCAACTCCTTCGATGAAAATCATTGCTGATATTTTTGCTTATACATCTAAACATATGCCGAAATTTAATTCGATTTCAATTTCAGGCTATCATATGCAAGAAGCAGGTGCCGACGCTGTACTTGAATTAGCCTACACATTAGCTGATGGAAAAGAATACATCGATACTGCTCTTAAATCTGGGTTGCACATAGATGATTTTGCACCAAGGCTTTCATTCTTTTTTGGTATTGGAATGAATTTTTATATGGAAATTGCCAAACTTCGCGCGGCAAGACTTCTTTGGGATCGAATTGTTTCTAAGTACGAACCTAAAAAAATGGATTCAAGAATTCTTAGAACTCACTGCCAAACTTCAGGTTGGTCACTTACCGAGCAAGATCCATATAACAACGTCATTAGAACAACCATTGAAGCAATGGCCGCTGTTTTTGGTGGAACTCAATCACTTCACACAAATTCATTTGATGAAGCGATAGCACTTCCTACTGAATTTTCAGCGCGCATTGCTCGAAATACACAAATTATTATCCAAGAAGAAACCATGATGACTCAAGTTGTAGATCCATGGGGTGGCTCATACATGATGGAGAGCTTAACTCAAGAGATGGTAGATAAAGCTTGGGCCATTATAGAAGAAGTTAGCACGCTAGGTGGAATGGCTAAATATATTGAGACTGGTCTTCCAAAACTAAACATTGAAAAATCAGCCGCTCTAAAACAAGCCCGTATTGATCGCGGTGAAGATGTTATTGTTGGTGTTAACAAATACAAATTAAAAAATGAAGAATCTATTGAAATTTTAGAAGTTGATAATAAAAAAGTTCTTCAATCTCAACTTGATCGCTTGAAAAAAATTAAATCTACTCGAGATGAAGCTAAAGTTCAAATGGCCCTAGAAGCTATTAGTGAGTACGCTAAATCAGGTAATGGAAATGGTTTAGAACTCGCCGTAAATGCTGCCAGACTTCGCGCCACAGTTGGTGAAATCTCTTCTGCACTAGAAAAGCATTGGGGCAGATATGTTGCTCAAAGTATGACAGTTTCAGGTGTCTATGGACAATCTTATGCACAAGATGAAAAATGGAAGAATATGAAACAAAGAATCGAAAATTTTATTCAAAAGTTTGGACGTCGTCCAAGAATTCTAATTGCAAAGATGGGTCAAGATGGCCATGACCGTGGCGCTAAAGTAGTTGCAACAGGTCTTGCTGATCTAGGATTTGATGTGGATTTATCCCCATTATTCTCAACTCCAAAAGAAGTGGCCAAGCAAGCTGTTGAAAACGATGTTCATTTTGTTGCTGCTTCCTCATTAGCAGCAGGACATAAAACTCTAGTTCCCGAACTTATTTCGGAACTAAAAAAGCTTGGGGCTGAAGATATTATCGTCATTGTTGGTGGAGTAGTTCCAAAACAAGACTACGATTATCTTTACGCACAAGGCGTGGCAAAAGTTTTTGGCCCAGGATCAAGTATTCCTGAAACTGCAGATGAAATGTTAAAACTTCTTGAAACTAAATAATTAGGAATAACAAAAATGGTAGCAAGTAATTCAATCGATATTCAAAAGCTCATAAAAGGTGATCGAAGAACTCTTGCAAAGGCCATAACTCTTGTTGAAAGTGTTAATGAGAGTGACCGAGTACTAGCTCAAACATTGTTACAATCTGCTCTCCTTCACGCTGGAAAAAGTGTACGCATCGGTATCACGGGAGTTCCGGGTGTCGGTAAATCAACATTAATAGAAAGTTTTGGCCAGTATCTTATTTCAAAAGGGCATAAGGTTGCAGTTCTAGCAGTTGATCCTTCATCTCCAATAAGTGGAGGATCCATCATGGGTGATAAAACCCGTATGGAAAAACTCTCAACTTTAGATGACGCCTTTATTCGTCCGTCTCCTTCTTCTGGCGCCTTAGGGGGAGTCGCATTAAAAACAAGAGAAACTATGCATCTTTGTGAAGCAGCTGGTTTTGATTGGATCTTAGTTGAAACAGTGGGTGTCGGACAAAGTGAATATGAAGTAGCAAGCATGGTAGATTTTTTCATGGTCTTAATGCTTCCAAATGCTGGAGACGAACTTCAAGGAATCAAAAAAGGAATACTTGAATTAGCAGATACCATCATCATCAATAAAGCAGAAAACGAAAATGAAGTAGCTGCTCTTCGAGCAATGGCCCAATATCAATCGGCCCTGCATCTTCTAAGCCATCAAGGTTTTTGGACACCTGAAGTTCATAAAGTGTCTGCCTTAAAATCTCAAGGAATTGATCAAATTTACGATATGCTTAACCGCTTTTTCAAAGAAGCTAAATCAAATAAATCATTTGATGAAAAGCGCCATCAGCAGTCACGCAATTGGATGAAAAAACTAACTGAAGAATTCATCGAAATTAAACTCTTTTCAAATAATAATGCAAAAAAAATTAAGTATGATTTAGAAGAGAAGGTTTTAAAAGGTGAATTAACTGCTTATCAAGCGGCAGAAGAATTCATAAAAAAAATATTACCCTAATCTAATTTTTTATGAATTAATTTCCACTCTGAGAGATACATAAAAATTTGAATTAATAGAGAAAATCCAATTAAAATTAAACCTAAAGTCATTTCATTCATCTTAATGATAGATATCCCAAGCAACAGCAAAGGAAAATGGCATAATTGAAAGACTCTCTTTTGAAAAAACAATACTATTAATCTCAAATCATTATAATCAACAGCTTCGCGGGATCTTATGGCCAATTTTCTTGTTAAGTAGGAAAGATAAAATGTCCCCATCGTTAGCATTACTATCAGTACTGAAAACATTGGATAAGTTAAAACTGATTTCAGCCGAAAGCCTGTCAAGACAAAAAAGAGAATAACACCTGCAGCAAAATACGAAATCATTAATCCAAAAAAACCAATTTCTAATGAGAATTTTTTATCAATAATATTTTTAGGAAATAAAAATTGTATTATTTTTTCTTTCATATTAAAGCACACATATTAAAAATCAATATTCGAATTATTTTACCACAGAAAAAGTTTCTTTTAACGAATTTCATTACCACTATATCTAAAAATACCTGACCAATACTCTTTATGAGGTTTTAAAATTCCTCCCCCTAGACCCAAATAAAGGACCCTTTTATAATCAATTTATGAAAGAAAAATTTTACATTGGTGTGGATGGAGGAGGATCGGGAACAAGAGTTGTTGTTGCTGATTCTAGTTTTAAAATTATAACAAGTGCAAAAGGACCACCTTCCGCACTTGGGCAAGGAATCGATAAAGCTTGGAAGGCAATATTGGAAACTATTGCACTTGCCTTCACCCAAATACAATCAAATGTTCCAATGCTTTCAGAAATTGCGATCGGACTCGGTCTTTCAGGTGTAAACAACGTTCTGTGGAAAAATGAATTTATGCTACGTAATCCTGGGTTCAAAAATATCATTGTGGATACAGACGGCTTTACTACTCTATTAGGCGCACACCACCACAAGCCTGGTGTAATTGTGGCAATTGGAACAGGTAGTGTTGGTGTTGTTTTAAAAACGGATGGCACACGACAAAGTGTTTCAGGCTGGGGATATCCCGCTGGCGACGAAGCAAGTGGTGCATGGCTTGGCTTACTTGCATCTTCGATCACTCAAAAATGTTTAGATGGAAGAAGGCCTATGTCACCACTCGCGAAAGAAGTAATTCTATTTTGTGAACACCAAGGAAAAGATTTTTTAACTTGGCTAGGCGATGCTAATCAGAATACTTTTGCAATGCTTGCTCCTTTGGTTTTCAAGGTTAAAGATTGCGACCCGCAAGCACTAGAGCTTCTCGCTAATGCAGGAATGGAGATAACTGAAATGGTATTAGCTCTCGATCCCAATTTGGAATTACCACTATCAATTTGTGGTCGCCTTGGAGAAGAGTTGATCGATTTTCTGCCACCTAATATTAAATCTCGTCATACAAAAGCATTGGGTGATTCAACTAATGGAGCATTATTGATGATCTATGAAAAAGCAAAAGGAAACATCCATGAATAGCACCTCTAAGATTATTGGCACTATTTTGTCTGATGGTGAATGGATCGAAGGTGAAATAATTTTTAAAGATAAAATCATTGCAATAAATGGTAAATCTGTCTCCTATCCAGACTTACACAATCCAATAATCATACCTGGCTTTATTGACCTACACGTCCATGGTGCCGGTGGAAAAGATATAATGGAAGGTGGCAATGCATTTAATATAATTTCGCGAACTCTTGCAAAATATGGAACAACTTCTCTTTTGGCAACAACCATGACGGCTAACGCCAACGAGATTGAAAAAGTCGTAGTTGATTTAAAACCATTTCTCCAAACAAAATCACTTCAAGGGGCTCGACTTTTAGGGGTTCATCTCGAAGGTCCTTTTATAAACTTAACAAAAAAAGGAGCCCACCCTGAAAATATGCGTGAAGCCACAAAAAATGAAATATTAAAGCTTAATCAACATGTGCCTGTAAAAATAATAACGATCGCTCCTGAAATTTTTAGACATTTTGATTTAATTCACGAATTGAAAGATCAATTTATATTTCAAATTGGTCATACTAATGCAACATACGAAGAGGCAAGAAAAGCACTAAACTCAGGAGCAAAAAGCTTTACCCATCTTTTTAATGCGATGTCGCCTCTTCATCATCGAGAACCAGGAGCTGTCGGTGCTGCATTATTGCATGGTGACTATGCTGAAATGATTCCAGATCTTTTACACGTTCATCCAGCTGCAATTGAACTGGCTTTGAAAAATATACCAAATATATATTTCGTATCTGATTCAACGTCTGCCACTGGAATGCCTGATGGCAATTACTCTTTGGGTGGACAAAGTGTAAAAAAATGCCAAGGTGGTGTACGTTTAGACGATGGAACTTTGGCCGGAAGCTCTCTCACTTTAGATGTTGCACTAAGAAATCTAATTAATATTGGCTTAGATTTAAAAGATGCTTCACACAGATTATCAAAGATTCCTGCCAAGTTAATCGGAGTCAACGATAGGGGCACACTTAAAATTGGAAATTTTTCAGATTTTATTATCCTAGATAAAAATTTTCATATTCACTCCGTTTACGTCGAAGGAGAACTTGTTTGAAAACTCAAATGTACAAAGAAGCAATTCAATCTGCAGATGCTGTTTTTGAGCAGTATCAAGCGCAAAAATCAATTTTTGAAGAACACTCTAATAAAATTAGAAAATACGATCCAGTTCATTTAGTTACTTCAGCCCGTGGGAGTTCCGATCACGCTGCGAATTTTTTAAATTTTTTATGTATGCAACATTTAGGAATTTTATCTACTAGTCTTCCTATGTCGTTAGTGACTTTATATCAAGCACCACTAAGAGCTCAAAAAACATTATGTGTAGGTGTTTCACAATCTGGCGCAAGCCCCGATGTCCGATCTCCAATAAAGTATTTTAAAGATCATGGCGGTTTGACTTTAAGTTTAGTAAACATGGAAAACTCACCTTTATTTAATGAATCCGAAATGGCAATTGGCTTAAAAGCAGGGGAAGAAAAAGCAGTCGCTGCCACAAAGAGTTTTATAACATCTTTGTCAGCAATTTATTCACTCATTGCACATTGGAAAAACGACACTGCACTCATCAATGAAATTTCTGAACTCCCACGTTTACTTGAACGAGCACAAAAAATCTCATGGACTCCTTTTATAGATAAACTCATTAACACTGATAAAATCATGGTCGTTGGTCGTGGCCCAGGGTTAAGCTTAGCTCTTGAAGCTGGATTAAAATTTAAAGAAACATGCCAAATTCAGGCAGAAGCTTTTAGTTCTGCAGAAATCAAACACGGGCCGCAGACTTTAATAGATAAAGATTATACCATTCTAATTTTCGCTACCTCGGGTCCTATTATGACTGATCTACTTCGTTTAGCCGAAGATTACAAAACTCGTGGTGCTAATGTGATTTTAGCAGCACCAAGTTACGTGAAAGAAAAAGATCTTGAAATTATAAGTACAAAAAATTCTGAATTAGAAGTACTAACTGCCGTTCAAACATTTTACCTAGCAATATCTGAGCTCTCTATTGCTCGTGGTTTAAATCCAGATAGCCCCAAATTTTTAAATAAAGTAACCACTACATTATAAGACAAAAAAAGGGAAGCTAGCGCTTCCCTTTCACAATTTTATTCAGCTGCTTCAACTTCCATCATAAGAACACCTTGATCAAGTGCATCTCCTGCTTTTACATGGATAGCCTTCACTACACCATCAACTCCACATTTAATTTCGTTTTCCATTTTCATAGCTTCTAAAATTAAAAGAGTTTGTCCTTTCTTAACTTTATCTCCTACATTTGCCATGATTTTTACAACTTTACCTGGCATTTGAGTAAGAAGCCCACCTTCTCCACCTTGAGATAGAGAGGATGGCTTGTAACCACGATAAAGCTTAAATACTTTATCGCAATTAAGCATGAGCGTTGGCGAATCTTGGCGAGCAAGTTTTCTCCAATGAATATTATCATTTGAAGCAAAATACTGATCAGCAAGCTTTCTGACGAACACAGTTTGCTTATCAATTTCTTTATTATCTTTATTAATTGTACGAAAGTGATACTCAACTAGTTCAGATGAATGAACTCTTGAATGTACTAGGTCAACAATGAATTCATTTTTATCGTTATCGATTAAATATGTACGCATAATTATAACCCCATTCTTCTTGCTTCAATACCAGCAATTTTTTTACAGATATCATTAAAATCCATATCTGTATTAACACGTTCTTGTGGTTTAACAGTACTGATGTAATTTGTTGAATATTTGCCCGCAATAAAATTTTCTTCATTCATAATAACTTTATGAAGTGGAATATTAGTCTTTAAGCCTTCAATCAAAAGTCCATCAAGAGCTGCTCTCATTTTTCTAACTGCTACATCTCTAATAATGCCTTTCGCTATTAGCTTTCCGACCATTGGGTCAAAGTCTGGAGTTACATTAAGGCCTTTATATAAACAGTTATCAAAACGAATCCCTTGTGGGAAATTTGTCTCACAACCGGTTACTAAGCCAGGAGCAGGAAGCATTGTGATCGGATCTTCTGCGCAAATACGGCATTCAATCGCGTGTCCTGTTCTCTTAATCCATGATTGATCTGGTATACCTAAATCTTCACCAAATGCAGATTGAATCATACAAACGATTAAATCTATTCCAGTGATTTCTTCAGTGATTGGATGCTCAACTTGAATACGAGTGTTCATCTCTAAGAAGTAAAACTCTTTATCTTCACCCATAATTAATTCAACAGTTCCTGCTGAATCATAATTAATGGCCTTAGCAAGTTTTACTGCTGAATTACATACTCTTTGACGAAGATCTTCATCATCACCAATAAATGGAGATGGTGCCTCTTCTACAATCTTTTGGTGACGACGTTGAATAGAACACTCTCTTTCGAAAAAGTGAAATACGTTGCCTTTTTTATCCGCCAAGATTTGAACTTCAATATGGTGAGGATTTACGATGTATTTTTCGACTAAAAGATCACCATTTTTAAATGCTGATGCTGCTTCTCTTCCTACTGCTTCAAAATTTGCACGAACGTCATCAGGATTATTACAAACACGCATCCCACGTCCTCCTCCACCGGCTACTGCCTTAAGAAGAACTGGGTACTTAATTTTTTCTGCAATTTTTAACGCTTCTTCGACAGTTGGAACAGCACCAGTTGATCCTGGAACAACTGGGATACCGACTTTTTCAGCAAATTGTTTAGAGATAGCTTTATCACCCATTACTCTTACTGCTTCTGGGTGAGGTCCAATCCAAGTAATTCCATTTTTTACTAATGTATCTGAAAATTCTGTGTTCTCAGATAAAAATCCGTAACCTGGATGAACACCGTCAATTTTATACTTTTTACAAAGATCTAAAATTTTTGGAATATTTAAATATGTTTCTGCATTATTAGATCCCGATAAATGAATCCACTCGTCACAAACTTCTAAGTGTTTTGCCTGCATTTCATTGTCAGTGTAAACACCAACTGCAATACAACCTAATTCACGACAAGCTTTTGCAACTCGAAGAGCAATCTCTCCGCGGTTCATAATGAGAATTCTTTTGCCTTTTGTAGTTTTAATCGACATTATTCAACTCCCAAACCTTATAACTGGATATTGCCATGCTTACGCTTAGGCTTCTCTTGTTTTTTGCTCTTAAGTGCAACTAGGTATTCATACACTCTTCTTCTTGTTTCTTCTGGAAGAATAACGGCATCCATAAAGCCAAGTTCTGCTGCTCTATATGGATTAGCAAATTCTTGGTCGTACTTAGCTATTAATTCCGCTTTTTTATCATCAAATGCTTTTCCAGTTAATCCTTCAAGCTCATGGCGATAAATAATATTAATCGCCCCCTCTGCTCCCATAACTGCAATTTCTGCTGTTGGGTAAGCCAAATTAACGTCTGTTCTAATATGCTTTGATGCCATAACTAAGTAAGCACCACCATATGACTTTCTAGTTGTTACTGAAATTAATGGAACAGTTGCTTCACAGTATGCGTATAGAAGCTTTGACCCGTGTTTAATAATCCCACCATACTCTTGAACAGTTCCCGGTAAGAACCCTGGAACATCTACGAGTGTTAAAATCGGCATATCAAATGAATCACAGAAACGGACAAAACGAGCTGCTTTTTCTGATGAATCAATATCTAAAACGCCAGCAAGAACTGCTGGTTGGTTAGCAACGATACCAATTTTAATTCCGCCAACAGAAGCGAAACCTACGATGATGTTTTTAGCGTAGTCCTTATGAACTTCTAAAAACTCTCCATCATCAACGATATCAAAAATAACTTCTTTCATGTCATATGGTTTTTTAGGATTTGCAGGAACAATTTCTTTAATTTTGTTATTGTCTCTGTATACCGGATCAGATGTGTACTTTACTGGATTCTTTGTATAGTTTGCCGATGGAATATAATTTAAAAGTTCTCTTACTCTTTCAAAACACTCATCTTCATTAGTGCATTTAAATTGCGCTACACCTGATTTAGAAGCGTGAGTATCGGCTCCACCTAATTGATCTTTAGTCACCACTTCATTGGTAACAGTTTTAATTACATCTGGACCAGTTACAAACATGTACGACGATTTATCTACCATGAAAATAAAATCAGTCAGTGCTGGAGAATAAACAGCTCCACCAGCACAAGGGCCCAAAATTAATGAAATTTGTGGAATTACACCAGAGCACTTAACGTTTCTGTAAAAGATCTCACCATACCCAGCAAGCGCCTCAACTCCTTCTTGAATACGAGCACCACCCGAGTCATTCATCCCAATAATTGGAATTCTGTTTTCAAGAGCAAAGTCCATAATTTTGCAAATTTTCTTAGCGTGGCTGGCCCCAAGGGATCCCCCCATTACCGTGAAGTCTTGAGAATAGAGAGCAATTTTTTGTCCATTGATTGTTGCAATACCAGTTACAACTCCATCTCCAAGAAATGATTCTTTAGATAAAGCACTTCCTTTTGAAACAACGAAACGGTCAAATTCTAAAAATGAGCCTGGATCAACCAAGCGATCAATTCTTTCTCGTGCTGTATATTTGTGTTGTTCATGTTGCTTTTTAATTCGGGCTTCTCCACCACCAACCTCAGACTCTTTTCTAAGCTTCAGTAATAGTTCGCGCTTTTCAGTTAAAACCTGATCCATTTCTACAACCTCCATTAGGTTTGGACATATGAAAGCGAGCATTTTAAAACGCTTTTTACCATGAGGCTATTTACCTTGCGTCAATTTGTTTTATTGTAGAATCTACGCTTAAAAATAATAAAATAAACTAAAAATACAAAAACAACTCACAGC
>CAYWBR010000022.1:15577-39761 GCA_964456675.1 uncultured Bacteriovorax sp.
GAATCTACGCTTAAAAATAATAAAATAAACTAAAAATACAAAAACAACTCACAGCGCAATCTCTTTAAGATTATTATTGAGGAATCTATTTGTTTTGGTAAATACTTTGTTAGTCCTTTGTAAAGCCCACAGTAAAACAAACTTAACTTTAAATGCCAATGAAAACCTCATCGAGCAATCAGTTGCAGCTGCTGTGTTAAATAAAATGATAAGCGAATCAGATTATGAAATCGACATTAGACCTGTCCCTCCTAGTCGGGCCAATGCCCAAAATTTAAACCTCACAACTGACGGCGAAATTGCTCGCATTACTAGTTATTCGGAATCAAATCCTACTTTAACCAGAATAGATCCTCCTTATTATCATCTAACGTCAGAAGTATTTTGCCTAAAAAGCAACAAAAAAAAATTTCAAAACACAGATGAAATTCGAAACTATAAAATTGCC
This sequence comes from uncultured Bacteriovorax sp., assembly GCA_964456675.1. Classification (GTDB taxonomy): domain Bacteria; phylum Bdellovibrionota; class Bacteriovoracia; order Bacteriovoracales; family Bacteriovoracaceae; genus Bacteriovorax. Next base: position 16,026 of record CAYWBR010000022.1, read on the forward strand.
GCCATTAGAGGAGTGGCTCACTCTGACAGACAACTCGTCGGTCATAAAAAAATTCAATATACAAGCTCAGCAGAGCAAATGTTCGAGTTATTAAATATTGGCAGAGTCGACTTAGTGCTAGATACTGGTTTAAACGGAAAAAAAATATTACTGAAAAAGCATTTCCAAAATATCAAGCCCTGCGGATTACTAGCGCACTACGACCTACATTTATACTTAAATGCTAAATCTAAAATCCATAAAGATTTTTTTTCTAAATTATTTACTAATTACAAAAAAGATAAAAAACTTGAGAAAATATGGATTGAGATGGAGCAGAGCGAATTGCTCAAGTACCAACAAACTTTTTCAATGGCACAACTATAGATTAAAACTCTTAAATGAAGCTGCTAGTACATCTTTAAAAATCCCGTCCTTATATATCTCTTTTTTAGCGCTCAAGTAACGCCTTACTGATTCTTGATTTTGCCCCTCGGTATATAGTACATCAACAATCTCATGAGCAATGATGAACACAACTGAAAGAGGGGCGATTTGTTTATGACCAAGTCCCCTTGGATAACCAGATCCATCATATTTTTCATGGTGCTGAGAAAGAATTTTATCAATGTCTAATGGTGCACTTTTAAATTTTTTTGCAAACTCAGTGGCATTTAATGGATGCAGCCTTAATGCATCAGACTCTTTAGCATACTCAGTTGACTCTTTTTTTGCCAAATCATCTGAAGTAATAGTTATATCGTGCAAAATCGCAGCAAAACAAAGCTTCATACCACTCATTTCTGATGAGAAATTAGTATTTACCAATATCGAATTAGCGAGTAACGAAACAACGAAACTATGCTCTGAAATATAATTAGTGTGCTTGATAAAAATTTTTACCAACTCATCCAGGCTTTTGTCATTATGAATATTATCCATAAAACTCTTCATCGCTACTTTTGCAAAACTTGCAGCGTGAGTGTCTAGACCTATCGAATGAATTGTTGAATGGAATAAATCTAAATACTGTATTCCACTATTGGCGTTTGTTTTTGTCCTCGTTAAATCCTCTTCAACTGGAATAGATGCTACTAAGTCTTGAAAATCTCCACTCTTCACAAAGAAGTGTGTCACAGATTTTTCACGATATTTTTTTAAATCCTCGCCTGAGACATTGTCCCCCTTTTTACACAGAAGCAAATACTTTTGATCAGAGACCTTTAAATAAATATTGACCTTTAAAAGCACTATTTTTTCTAAAAAATCAAAGCGCACGGGAACAAACCCTGCTAAAGATTCACTTTCATTTTGATTTACACCAAGTCTTGCACATATGTGATCTAAAAGCTTTCGTGGATTATCGAAATTATCTAATACTGTTGAAGCAGGGTATTTAGAAGTTATTTCGTCTTTAAAGGTACATTCCGAATCCATGACAAACACTGGTGCCTCTTCTCTATCTAGCGCCATCTTTTCCCAAATGACTTCACCATTACTTTTTTTTAAATTAAGAAAGATCAAATCAAACTGAGCTGTGTTCTTTAACTGTAACGATAGGTCACCAAGTGAACTACATTGCCTGATCTCGCAGTCAAACATTGCTTCTATTAAGTGTTTAAAATAAGCTGCATTACTTTCATTTTCACTAAAACTTAAAAATTTAAGCACGCAAAACCCTCAGTTTAAGTCGATTATTAAGAAAAAAAAGTCGATTAATTAAACGGTATAATGGAAGAAATTGTTTAGATAAATAAAACTAAAATAATCCTAAAAAAATCTTAAGTTTGACCGAAAATTATTTAGGGAGACTCAATATGGTCGATTTTTTTAGTCAATTATTTGATATTAATATTCCGTTATTTTTAGTTATTAATTTTTATCTGGCTTTTGGTGCACTAAGTTTAATATTGCAATCAAATTTCACTTTTTTAAAGTGGTTACATGTTCCAGCGGGAAAATCTGCTACAAACGCCAAACTTCTTGGCGGTGTCGCTCTTTCAATTCCATTATTAGTATCGTCTATTGGCTTAAAATTAATGATCAATCTAGACAGCGCTGAATCACACATTTTAAACTTAATGATTTTGCCACTAGTTCTCGTTACAGTATACGGCTATATTGACGATAAATATGAAGTCCGCGCAAGAATCAAGCTTGCAATGCAATTTATTTCGGTTGTAGGTTTTTGCTATTTTAGTAAAGACATTATAAATCCTTCCTATCCGTATTTCGCTTTTATCATGTCTTCTATTATCGGGCTTGCACTACTCAACGGAACAAATTTATTAGATGGACTAGACACTCTTGCCGTTAAAATGGGCATTGTCACATCTCTTGCCTTTATGATTCTCTCAATAGTTGCAAAAAGTTTAACAGGAACTATTATTTCAGGAGTTACAATCTCATCATTATTAGCATTTTATTATTTTAACCGTGAACCAGCAAAAATTTACTTGGGAGAAATAGGAGGAAGCCTTCTTGGTTTAACTTTTTTCTTTCAGGCAAATATATGCTACTCAAAACTCCATCTAACTTATGGTCACTTTGAAACTCAATTTTTAATTTTCATTGCTGCAATCTTGCCTCTTTCTGAATTAGGCATCAGCTTTATTCGTAGAATTTGGACAAAAAAATCTCCATTTAGAGGCGATCGATTACACCTTCACTATATAATGAAAAATAAATTACAAATCAGTGCAACTAAAACATCCAATATAATCGGGCAAAACTCTCTTATTCTTGTTATGTGTGGTTTAATACTTGCTCTAAACCTAAGACCAAGTATTGCTTTTTCATTTGCCTTTATCTCTCTAGCAACTTTTTATATTAAAACCTGTGGCAATTATTGGAGTAGTGCCAAGGACATTTCTAAGCGAAAAGGATTATTTAACCATATAAGACATGAAGCAATCCACGTCATTAACATTCGCGACTATTCAGATATCGATTTAAATCACAGCATCCTCAATGAAGCAAAAAACTTCGAGCATCATGATAAAAAAGCCGCTTAATACAAATATTTGAAAATTTTAAAACTCAACACAAGTCTTTTCAGTCGAAAAAACTTTGGCTCAACAAAAAACCTAAACACGCCCTCAAGACCGATTTTTTGTAAAAATCTCGGTGCTCTTTTAATTATGCCTGAAACAAATTCGAAAGTTCCCCCTGAACCAATTACTAACTTTACGCCACAAGAACTCAGCAGATCCAAATGATCATTAATCCATTCTTCTTGTTTTCCAGCTCCAAAACCTACAAATATGTAATCAGGTTTAAAGGCCATTAATCTACTGTTAATATCAATCTCTAATTCTTGAACAAAGGGATAGTTTGAAAACGGTGGTGAATACCCATCAATACGTAATCCAGGGTAGAGTTCCTTTAATTTTCCAACAGCTTTAAAGTTACTTTCACGTTTTCCACCTAAGAGATAAATCGATTTATTGAGACGAAATGCATGTTCTGCTGCAGAATAAATAAAATCAGATCCTGAAATTTTTTCAAAGCACCTATCTTGATTCAAAAATTTGGCAAGTATATATGGAATTTGACCATCAAAAGTGCAAATGCAATTTTTAATAATTTTTCTAAATCTTTCATCTTCATTGGCCCTTACGATTAACTCTGCATTCATGGTAGCAATGAATTTAATCTGACCAATATCTTCCAATAAATCTTCTTTTTTCAATCCTCGAAATTCAACATTTGCAAACTTAATCATTTAAAATTGCCCCATTAAAATTTTTTAAAACTTTATCCCAAGTCAATTCATCCAGCGCATATTTCCTAGAGATTTTGGACATTGATTCCCAAGCCTGTTTGTTCTCTAAGAGAAATTTCACTCTATCAGCAAAGGCTTCTGCATTATTTGCAATCATTAACTCTTTACCATCTTCTACCTTTAACCCCTCTACACCAATATCTGTTGTAACTGCTGGCAATCCTCGGTACAGACTACTCACCACCTTTACTTTTATTCCACTCCCATATCTTAATGGGGCAACGAAAACCCTTGATGTCGAATACAATTCATCAAGATTTTCTACGAAACCAAGCCAATCTATTCGCGAATCATTCTGCCAATTAGTCAAAACATCACTAATATTTCTTTTACCCACTACAACCAATCGAACATCAGGGTCAGTAATTTTTATCCATACTTTTTCTAAAAACCACTTTAAACCATCTATATTTGCATCCCAAGTTAGTGTGCCAACGTACAGAATAGTTTTACAGGTTTTTTCATAAGAAATAGCAGGCAGAAACAGTAATGCATCATCTGAGAGATGATATGTTTTGATATATTTATTTTCAGGAATTACGTTAGAAAAAACCTCAAAGTCATTCGGAGCAATCACTACTTTGGATGATCGCTTTATTATTTTTTCCTCGTAAGCTCTAATCCTCAATGCTTCGACTTTAAGCAATATTTTTTTCAACAGGTTCCTCTCCATCAAAGAGAGCCTATCCCACATTACAAATTCTGCATTATGCTGATGCAGTACAATTTTCCCCTTAAAATCTATCGGAACATATTGAAACATCAAAAAATGATCAACTATTATAATATCGTAACCTTTAACAATCGCTGATAAATGCTTCTTTAACGATTTAACTTCGTTTCTATAAATGCTCATGGGAATTTTTTTAAAATAGCTAATAATCAAATTAATAATACTTCTTGGTCGATTTACTTCTACAAAAAACATATTGCCTAAACTTACTGCACGTTTAAAAGATTCAACATGGTGAACATCCTCTCCTTTTATTAAGGAAACCAAAGTAGTTTCAGGATAATTTTCTGATAAAAACTTAATTAGTCTAAAACTCTTTATCGTTCCACCACTTTTTGGCGGATAGGGCAATTGGGGCGTTAAAAATAAAACTTTACAACTCATCGGTCTTCGCCCCCATGCTTATGACATTCAAGTAAACAGAGCTAACTGCAAAAACAAATCCATACATATAAATATTTTTAGGCATAAAAAAAACATTTCCACCTTTATAATTTAGAAGTACAAAAATTAACGTCCAGACAACAACTGCTTTGTTTTTCTTGAAATTATTTTTAATTAAGTTCTTTATCATAAATAAATATGCCAAAATTCCATAGATCCCATAGCGATAAACCTCTTGCGGATAAAAACCATCTGAATATAGCCCAGGATTGGCAGTTTCTGTTAAATTATATGTGTGATGAGGAACGATAAGTTGTAGTGGATTATCGAATATTGAATCTAGAAAACCCTCATTCCAATCTTGCATTACCGTAAACGAGCTGTCTGTCTGAAAACTTTGTGAATCCAACGAATACAAATTAAAGGCACCCATAATCCACTCAAGGTTACCGCCTCCACTTTCTACAGTATAAAGCCCAACAATACCCAACACCGGTGCAATTAATAAAATAAAAAACAAAATTCGCTTGAACACCAAAAACACACTCAATTCACCCGAAAGTATACTCATTAAAAAAAGACTCACAGGAATCATTAACAAACTAGTTCTTGCAACAAAAAATTGCGCGGAGTAATTAACAAGAACCAAAACAATACCAAATATCTTATTTTTAAAACTAGATGCCTTTAATACGCACAAATAATAAATCGACGATGTCAATATAGTAAAATAGACAGCCGCAGTGAAAAAATCTTTAAACACCGATGTATATCTAAATTCCATAAACATATCTGCTTTTAAGAAAAAAAACTGAGGCTTATATAGAAAAATCACAAGCTCTCGAAATCCAAAAACATTGAATCGCTGTAAAAAAACTATTAATGCAGGAAGAGACAAAATGGTCAAACACCGACGCATTAATCGCTCGAAAGCTTTCACATTACCCGTGGTCACAGATGTTCCGAGCAGATAATTAAAAATCAATATGGCCATAAAAAACTGAAAGCCATTTCTAAGTATAAAAAAATCGTGATTGTTTAAAAATGCCCCCGCCTGCAGAGAAGTTAGTACACATACCAGCAAAAACAATACTAAATATGTCAAAATTACTCTTGCATTAACATCAACACGGTAGTGCTTCAAATTAATTAAAAACATTATATAAAGATAAAATTCTGATAAATTTATAAAATGCCCACTAAGTTGAATAACAGGCATCATTATGAGCAATAATAATAGTGTATATATTTGCCAATCAACTTTCATCTACAAATTAAACTCCAAATGAGAGTCTAAAAAGTCTAATAAGATGACGTACTTTTCCATGAGACACCAGTTTCCAAAAATGCTTTTTATAATATTTAATAAAACCTTGCTTTGCTCGAGGTGATGTACCGATAGTCGGTCCATCATGCTTTAGGTAATATGTTAAAAACTCTTTAACAACTCTCACTTGATAACCATTAAAAATTACTCTTGTCCAAGTATCCCAGTCTTGACAGCTTGGGAATGATTCATCAAAAAATCCACTATTAACCAGAGCTTCTTTTTTAACCATCACAGATGGAGATGGAATAAAGCAACCTGAAAGTATTTCACTTTGTGCGATTCCTTCTATTTCACTTTTTTCTTCTCGTAAAACATTCTTATTTTTATCAACAACAAGAGTCCATGTATAAACAATACCAAGCTCATCGCTACCTCTAGTAAACATGTCCACTTGTTTTTCTAATTTTTCAGGAAACCATTCGTCGTCATCATCCACAAGTGCAACTAGATCAAAACGTGAAATATTAATCCCTTTGTTTCTAGAAAACGGAGCCCCTTTACTTTGTTCATTTCGTAGATATTTAATATCAAAAACTTCCCTATATTTACCTATTATTTTTAAATAATCATGCTCCAACGATGAGCAATCATCTACAACAATTACTTCAAAATGACGAAATGTCTGTTGGGCTATACTTTTTAGAAGTATATCTAAAAGTTCAGGTCGATTAAATGTTGGTATAACTATACTTACGCCTTTCATAAAATTTCCATTATTATTTCCGCATTTTTATCACTGACATATACTTTGCTTTCACCAGATGCTGAGTAGCCTTTTTTATAGAACGACAAAGGGGAATTCGACTTCACAACAAGATCAGATGAGATTAACTTATATTTATCAACCTGTACTAATTCATGATTAAACATATATGTATTAAATGACTTAAAAATACTTAGTATCGTCGTATTAATTTTTATGAAATTACTTTCAAATCGATATTTCCTACAAACAATACCAAAAGGAGATAGCCACAAAATAACATCTCCCCAAAAGAAGCTGACTCCATATTTTCTAAATCGAATTTTAGAATTAAGAATTATCGGAAACGAGAGCATTTCATCAGAATAAATAGAATCTTGAAACTGCTCACCTCCAATCAATGGCGTGAGCAATTTATCCTTTGTATAAATAAGAGGTAAAAACAAATCGTTAGACCAATACCCACCGGGCTTGGCCAATACAGCAATATATTTATCATTAACTATTTTTAAAAATTGATCATCAGAGTAATTGCGTTGAGTGAAATTAAACGAAATATCTTTAATTGGAAGTGAATTTAAAACCGAGACAGCTTTATCAATAAAAAAACCCATAAATGGTAAATAATCAAAAAAATTATTATAGGGATACCATCCTGCGAATCTTGAGTCTTTAACTTTCACATCCTCTGGTGCAAGCGGCTCGATTCCGGTAAGTACCAACGGGAAACTTCCATTACTTCTTTGATGTTTTTCTAGAAAAGAAACAACGGCACAAAGTTGTGAATATACTTCATCACTATGTTTTAGTTTGAGCCTAATAGCGAGTATATAAATCAAGGCTCCGATTCCAAAACTTTGTTCTTGCCCTCTACCGATATAAAGCGATTGTCCATTGGGCAATATAAAATTACTAATAAATGCAACTGCTAATTCAAAACTATTTAAAAACTCGACATCATTCGTTAGTTCATACAGCTCATAAATCATTGCCGCGGAAAAACAATGATACTGGAACGAACTTACACCCAAATCATCTAAAATTTGACCACTTTTTTTTTGGTATTTTAAAATTTTCTCTTTGGCCTCTAATACTGCTTCTGAGTTCTGATATTTACCCATTATTGATGAAACTGATCTTAGCAACGTCCAATTCGTACATTTGGTACCTTTAAAACTTAGTGGAAAAACCAAAGATTTAATTTTTTCATCATTATGCCTTTTTAGAAAATTTAAAAAAGCATAGTTATTGAATTCCCAATGAAACTCTGGATCTAATTTATTTTTTTTTTGGTATTCCTCAATCAGAATATTAAAAACATTTGAATCCAAAATATTTTTTGAAGCCAATAAGCTTAGTGCAAATGATTCTCCATAAAATGAACGAATCACAAAGCCCTTATTTGATTCAATATATTTTTTTAAATACTCTGCTATTTCAGTGCTAATTGTTTCACACTTAGAAACTACCGTGCTCATCCATTCTTCCTAACATTGTTCGCTAAAACACCTACCAATAAAGATTGACTTGGATGATGTCCCTTTACAATTGCCCCAGCACCCACAATAGAATTTTCGCCAATTTCACATGGACCAACGATTAATGAATTTTGTGCTATCCATGCTCCCTCTTTAATACAAACTTCTCCGGCCCTACTCATTGGCCGAAACATTATTGGTTTACCATTTTCATATTTTCCATGATTGCTCGAAGTAATTAATGAATAGGGTGCTATTAAAACATTTTTTCCTATAATAATTTTTGAATACGATAAAATATGAGTATGTGCATTTATTCTAACATTTTCGACTAACTCAATTCCATCACCTTCTTTATGGCACTGCAAATAGACACCTTCGTCAATTTGGCAATTATCGCCAATAGAAATTAGTTCAGGTGAAGAAATACGAACACCTTTAGGTATGCATCGCCATAAAAAATGCCTTCCCCACTTTACATTTCTTCCAAACTTTTTAAATTTAGCCTTGTAAACAAATTGAAAAATGAACACAAACAAAATGCGATCAATGATAATTCTTAAGGGTAAGATTAAACCTTCACCTAAAACGGCCAAGTTTAGATAAAATGAAATCCTTAGATATAGTTTTTTTAAGATACAAATAATCCTGTTTAAAGTTCATTATATGTGAAATTTTAAAACTATATTTTTTAATTTCAACATAGACCAACACTGCCCAAATACAAGCATTAATTATATTACTAACCGATACACCTATTGCACCCCAATTCTTTGCAAAATATACATAATTGCAGATGGTTATTATCAAAATAGGTAGTTTGACTTTTAAAAACAAACTTTTAACGTCACCTTTTACATTTATATACGAAACAAGCGGAGCAATCAAAGTTTTAACAATTAATAAACCTGCGACAATATTAATCAAGTATACAAATACTTCTTCATTGAACTGATTTCCTGTCATAACTTTTAAATAGAGTCTACCCAATAAAAAATATGCCAAAAAAATAACTAATGAGACATAGACTGACAATCTAACAAATAAGCCTGTTACTTCAAAAATTTCATCAGGTGATTTCGATCTCGAAACAGCAACAGTATTTTGATAGGCCAAAATTCCTGGTATTATGTTCGCTACATTTGCAGCGGCCAATGCAACGTTATAGTTACCCACATCTTTTATCGATATAAAATAGTACAAAATAAAAGCATCGATACGATATATAACATTAGTAGACGAAGATATTAAGTGGACCCAAAAAGAATAATCTAAAAACCATTTTTTAATGTAATTAAACTTGATCGCAGACTTTATATTTGTAATTTTCAATTCCGTCTTACTGAATCGATTCCAAAAATATAATACCAATATTAGTATAAAAATATCTTTAAGCAGCACAATCAACAAATTTGGGTATTTTACAAGCACCAATAGAAACAACACATTTATTGCCCATCTAAGAAAAGTCATTCTCGATACAATTTTTTGATTCAAACTCAAACTTGCATAAGTTATAAAAGGAGCAACTATTACATCCATAATCAGAACAACTGAGTACGAAAGAGCTGCCAACAAAAATGACCAATTTTTTGACATATAGGCATAACCAGCACCGGTTATACATCCAACAAATATTAAAACTATGGCCTTAAGTCTGTTTACAGCAAATATTTGTCCCATAAGCTCTGAAGGATTGTCTTTAACTTCTTCAAAGCTTCGAATCAATATACTTTCAAACGATACATTCAAAAACTGAACAAATGTAAATATTCCAGCGACCACACCAAGAACACCAAAATCTTCTCTGGGCAAAAAACGCGAAAGCAAAATGGAACTGATCAATTGAAAAACTATTAATATTACCTTCTCTACAAATGAATAAAATATATTGGAAGTTAATGTTCTACTCATTAAAACTAACCACAACCTTCCAAGATATAGAATTTCCCTTTGATAACTTGACCATTGGGAATGCATTTGGCGAAAAAAACTTCATCCAGCGACTTTGATATGGCTCACGTTCGTTGCGATACCATAAATATTTTTTTATTTTATCTATTTTCAATAAACAATTCGTCAACCATTGTGGGAGGGGGGAAGTATTAAAATAACGGCTACAAAGCTTAATCACTACCTTATGCCATTGTATTGGAATCATGCGGGCATGAACCACCCACTCGCCTAATTGATCTCGAACATACATCTGAGCAGAAAACTTATCACTCGTCTCCACACTTGATGCTTCAATTTTAACTTTGATATCCTCACCTATCAGCATTGACTCATTAACTTCATACTGGTGATATACATTTTTATTTGCATGCTCGATCATTTTGTTATTTATCAGGGCACAATTAAATAATTCTTTCCTAAAGCGAAACCTTAATACAAAATCCATAAGTACTGAATCTTCTAAACATGTCAATTTTGCAGTTCGAACAATTTTGTCTTCTTCTAATTTGTCCGTTGTTTCCAGCTTCCACTTCCCCTCTTTCATTTCTACGACATGCATGGACTCTAAATAATTACTTTCAACTTTTTCACTTTTCTCAATTATTTTGTAACGATATCCAACTGTTTTATCTAACGAAAAAAAAGCCCACGAATCTGCAGTTTCTACTCCCCAGGGCAGAATAATCGAGTTTTCACCAAAGAAAACATCCTCTATTAATCCATTGCGAACAATCCAACTTAATCTTTTAATAAATTCATCCAATTATTGAAATATAATTCCAATGAAAAATTTTTAAGCGCAAACTCTCGTGACCGTCTTGAAAATTCTTCATAAGAATTATTAATTATATTGATTTTATCCATTATCTCTTTCGGCTCATAACTACTAACTACATATTCTGGTATTTCTTTTTTTAAGATTTCAGCAAAACCAACGTCACCCATAATCATCGGCAATCCACATGACAAAGCCTCTGCTGCACTTAAACCAAATGCCTCAAACCTAGATAAAAAAAGAAAAATGCAGTATTTGTTATATATGTCTGGCAATAATTTATTATCCATAAATGGTATATATTTTATTTTTTTATCGGGAATTTTATCCGTTAAACAAGTAACCTGTAAGCCCATCTCGGCGAGCTTTAAAAGGACATCAAAACCCTTGGCATACCCGTCATTTCTACCGACATACAAACAGCCTTCTCTTTTACTGGCCTTTGGTGCAAACCTAATTGTATCCACCGGGTTAGAAATAACCGCATCTACAGCAATGCCTTGAGATTCTAAAATTTTCTTCAAGCTTTCTGAAACTGCTACAACCTTTTTATTCTTGGCACCCATATACTGTTGCCAACTTCTAACTGTTAGTGAAATTTTATTTTTTATTTTTAATTCATTTTTTTTTGATTCCATATAGCCTTTGTAGCTACCATGAAAATATGCAATCGCACGAGGATGATTCACCAACCAAGCATACTCTCCATTACATATTACATAATCGTAATCTTTAATTTTTTTTGTTCGATATTTCCAAGTGGTAAATACACTTTTACCCAAAAAAATACTACAAATTCTTAACCATGAGGGATAACTCACTTCATCTTCAATGCAAAGATATTCACATTCAAAATTTCTTTCTCGAAGTCCCTGGACTAATATTTCCGTTACAACTTCAACACCGCCCCTTAGATCATTGAAAGGTGTTATTATCAATATTTTTTTCATTTCTATTTAACCAACTTATTTTTCAAATAATTTGGAATTAAAAATGCTGGCCTTATGAAGAAATCGTAAAACTCTGCAGTGGCATAAAGAAACATTGCAACAGGCATAGGATAAATTATATTTAATTTCTTTTTTAAATCTCGAAAATACTTGCTCAAGAAGTAATGAGTATAATAAACCGACCAAAAATATCTTTTAAGTCTACTTACTCTTTGGCCCCCAGTTTTCACTTCTTTCATATTCATATGCACGCAATGCGTTTCATTTGTCACAAGAATTGTATGACCATTCACAAATAAATTTGTTTGAAAGTCACTCTCCTCTCTAAAGCCATTCCCTTTGGCATAAAATGGATCAATTCCATATTGAAGAATTAATTTTTTTTTCGTTAAATAAATTCCATGGGTAAAGGGAATAGAAATATCTTTTTCAATTATCGAGTCTGTATAAACCTTAAAACGGATATTTCCAAAGACAATTCCTTTTTTTAGACCATTACCAAATCGTTTAATTGCTTGATCTATATCCTCATCAACATTTCTATAGAAGTGTCGCCCAGAAACTATGGATACGTTATTTTGTTGAAATTTTTTAAAGCAAACTTCAGAATAATTTTTTTCTAAAAACTCATCATCATCACAAAATAAAATGTACTCATTGCTAGAGGCTTCCACCCCTCTATTTCTGCCAAACGACGCGCCCATTCTATTCTGATTTTTTAAATAAACAGTTCTAATCGAAGGATAAATATTTTGATATTTTTTTACTACCTGCTCAGTATTATCATTGCTACAGTCATCTACAAAAACAACTTCAGTAACATGCTTCTGACAATAAAAGGTGTTCAATACTTTTTCTAAGGCATATGCTCGATTATAGGTTGGCACAATCAAGGAAATCATCAATTTCCTCTTTTTATTTGCCTGTATAATATAACTGACGACAGAACCGTTGCGATCACAGAAAACAACCCCGTATAATATGCTCTATTCTCATAATAAAATTCTTTCTCAATAAATATAGTATCCCCTGAATCAAGCTTCATATTAAATGCTTCCGCATTCCCCCCCTTAGATAGATCGAATTCATACTCAGCAATCTTATTATTTTCATTTCTAATAAGCTTCACCTTATCTAAGGCAGCAGTAGATTTAGGACCTCCAGCTAAGGACAATCCCTGAATTAAATCGGTATTTGTAGGAACAAAATGTAATCCACCTTTATTAACTTCACCCCAAACATTAATTGGAACTAGTACTTTTCCTTTTGACGTTGGTGAATAATAGAACGCCCCTCCTTCTTTCCTAATGCCTTCAAATTCAGAAGGGAGAGCAAACTCTCTAGAGGCAGCCTTTGGGCCAGTGTCTTCGGCCAAAGAGCTGATTGAAATAAAAAAAAGCTGAAAAACAAGAATTAATGAAGTATATTTTTTTAACATAAAAATAGTTTATCAGTTTTTAAACCTTAAGCAATTGTTAAATAAAATGTTACAAGCCATATTTAATTCGTACGTAGAAATTCAGGAATTTATAAACGACAATACTTTTATTGGTATACCGCTTGATATTTTGGCACATTTTTTTGTTTCAGCAATTCTATCAATTTTTTTATTAGCTTTACGCATTCGCTTTTCAATAACTTTTTGTATTATTTTATTTATTGCGATTATTAAGGAAATACTTGACTGGCACAGACAAGTTAATCCAGATTTCTTTGAATCCCTAAAAGACATCGTAATCACTCTAATTTATCCGGTGATTATTTATAAAATCAATGAACGAAAAAATAAAAAAAAGTTGAAAAAAAATTAGTTATATCTTGGCGCATTACCAATGGTTTTCAGCTCTGAATCCAACAAAGATATATCGGCTTCATCATAAATTCGATCATCTAAAAAATATCTTACTATCAAATATACAACAGTAATTAACAATAAACCTACTAATACATAAGCAAAATATAAAACTTTATTTATTGGCTTCATTGCGACAGGTGGAACTTCATAGACATCAAATCGTACATCTGGCACGACCGTAACCTTTAAAAGCTTTAATTGCTCTGATTTATCTTCCAAACTTCGAATAAACTCAATTGCTGGCTTTAATTTTTCAAATTTTTCATTTACGATTATGGATTTGCTAAGTAATTCATTTTTAGTATTCATTAAATTATTTAATTGAAGTTCTGCATCTCTCACTTGATCTGAAAGCACACCAAACTCCATTTCGCTGGCGTCGAGCTTTTCATCTGTTGTTTTAACAAACATATCCTCTGATCGCGATCGACTCTTTACTTGCATTTTTTTTAATATCTTTTTTTGTTCATCTAATTCTTTTTTCAACCCATCAATTATTTGCACATCTTTAGGTCCATGTTCTGCACTATTGTTTTCTAAAAAATTTATGTCTGTACCTAGTTTCTCAACGCGATCTTTTAGGTCTTTAAGTTTTTTTTCATTTTCGAGATCATCGACACTAACTTTTCTACTAGTTATTTTTTTTGAGCGCTTAAACTTAGATTCAGCACTCGCAAGCAATCCTTGGCTTTCCGCTAGCAACTTCCCCTGAAGCTCAGTTCGAGACTCTACGTCTTTAAGCTCGCTATCAAGTCTATTTTTTTCTTCAAATATTACTGAGTAGTTCAAATCATCAAGTTCTTTTTTCTTTGCCACTAAAATCTGATTCGTTACTTCTTCTTGTTGAATAATATTTTTCAAAAGAACCTGAACTCGCATTTTATTAATAGCTGCAATAAATTTTTTTAATAAAATCTTAACTGTGAATTCATCATTAGATCTGACCTTCAAGGTAAAATTAACCCCACCTCGATCTCTATCTATAATTTCAAATAACGAAGGTATTTTTTGTATTACATACTTATCAACACACGGTACATGATTAGTGCATTTTTTTTCGATACTGGCCACCTTACCTGCATATGAATTATTCCAGATACTGCTCTCAATAACTAATTCTTTGTAAAATTGATCCGCCTTCAGTTCGGACAAGACCATCTGTGAAAAATCCATAGATGTCTTTAAATTCAAAATCTCAACACCTTTATTACTTTTTTTATCTCCCATCAACAGACTCATTGTCTTCATCGAAGTATCGTCATTTCCAATTGCCGAATCAGAAAAATCAATCGATGTAACATAAAACTTTGGCAACATTACATAGAAAGCAATAAACGAAATAACGACAAAAAGCATAAGCAGTGAGCAGCTCTTTTTATAGCGCTTAAATAGTCTATAGAGAAATGGAATATTGATAATCGTCACACTATCAAGCAGAGCATCTACCTTACTCAACGTCACCTCTTTTTTTATATTATACAAAATCACGATTCCTGTGATTGTTGATAGGTAAAATTTTCTATTTTAATAGTTGAACAATTTTATCTATGAATTTAGTCTTTTTTTGAGCATCTATTTTTGATCTTAGTACAAAGTCGCCATCAAAACCGTGATCCATATAATAACTTCTTACATATTTAAAAAAATCATCTGCATTAATTCCAGCTGGTTTAAGTGCTAACACTGTAAACCTATCAATGTATTTAAAAATTAATTCAAATCGTTTTTCTTCACTTTTTAAATACTCTAAATCTGGTAAGTTCCAGATAATATAATCAAACTGATCTAAAAAAAACATTAGTTCTGCAAGGCCATAATTTAAAACCTTATATCCATCAACAAAGCCATCTTCACCATTAAAACTCACTATGCATAACTTTATATCTAATCTTTCATTTTTAATTCGTATTGCAACTTTTCGTAGTACACTACTTTGTATTTGATGGTAACCCGTTGAACCTATCGCTAAATTTTTTTCTCCGCTATTTATACTAGCAAGTATTAAGTCATAAAAATTTTTTTTAGGCTCTTCTGCTTTGTTAAATTTCATATACCAAAAACCACGCCTTCGACAGGGACATTATATTTTCTACTATAATCAATCACTTTTTTAAAGTCCTTCGCCTTACTTGCTCCCTTATTTGCAATCAAGATTAATGAATCAATTGATCTATTTAGATCAAAATATAACTCTCTGTCTTTTTCGATCTCTTGCATTTTAGGGAATTCTGAAAAAACCAAATCAGATTCTTCTAAAATCTCTTTTATTACCCTTGAAAAAACCTCGCTCCCATATTTATAAAAAACATGTTTTAATTGATTCATTTCTATTAATTCAACACCGCCAGAAACAATATAATCTAACTCTACTTCTTCATTTATTTTATGTGCTTCAACATGCTCTAGCGGTAATAGCTTTTTATACGACGAAGATTCATATCTATCTACGATCATAGTAACTTTTTTATTTTCGTGGTAATTGAAAAACGCCGACAATCCAACCATCGTTTGAGCAAGTAGTTCATTGCTATCACAATAGAATCCAAAATTCTTTTTTTCATTATTATTTAGTTGTAAAAAATACTTACCTAGATCAAACAACTCAGAGTGATTTTTTACATCGAAATAATTATTTGAATTATATTTCTTTGCTCTCTTTAATGGTTTGCTTGTCTCTTCTATTTGAAAAAAATCAATTTTTTTATCTGCGACATCTTCTTTGCTGTCAGAAGATTTATTCGAGTCATTTTTCTCTGTATTTTCAAGCGAACTAGATAATTCATTAATTAACATTCTAACATCAGCGATTGCTTCTAAAAGAGATCCACGCTCTTCAAAAGCTTTCTGAATATTATGAAACTTAAGCGTTGCATCTTCTTTAAGCTGCATGGCTTTTTGCTCCTCAATAATATAGCTTTTTTTTATTGCGTTATTCATTGTTCCCTTATTTATAAACAAAATCTTATTTGTTTTTCGTCATTCCTTTAGAATATTTAAGCTTTAAAATTATTTAGATTGTGTGTAGATTTTTTTGCCGATCTAAAATAAAAAAACCACCTAATTTAGGTGGTCTCTTTTGATCATTTTTAATTGTTGATTTATTTACGCTGCTTTCACTCGTTTATCTAATCCATATTTTTCAACTTTCATAATCAAACTTGCTCTTGAAACATCTAGTTCTTTCGCTAGTTTCGATTTGTTAAAATTTGTTCGCTTCAACCCCTCGCGAATCATCATCATTTCTAATTGTTCAACTGCATCTTGCATTGTTCCTTGTGTATTGATTCCCTTGAATGCAACTTCGTTTGTTGCTCCATGATCTAGAATTCTTTGTGATAAATGCTCCGGAGTAATCATTTTATCATCTCCCGCTAATACCACCAATCTTTCAATTTCATTTTCTAATTCACGGACGTTACCTGGCCATGGATAATCAAGCATTTTTTCCATTGTTTTTTTAGCAAACGTTTTCATTGGTTTTCCAGATTCGTCACATCTTTTCTTTAAAAAGAAATCCATCAACAGAGGAATATCTTCATGACGCTCTTTTAAACCTGGAAGATTCACATTAATGACGTTAATTCTATAGAATAAATCTTCTCGAAACTCACCCTTTGCCATCATTTCTTTTAAATTTTTATTGGTCGCTGCTATAATCCGCACGTCTGCTTTTTTAGGTGAACTAGCTCCAACTGGAAGATAGGTTCCTTCTTGTAAAACTCTCAGCAGCTTAACCTGCATTGATAATGAAGTGTCACCAATTTCATCTAAGAATAGTGTTCCTCCATCTGCAGTTTCAAATAATCCTTTTTTATCTTTTACCGCACCTGTAAAGGCACCTTTAACGTGTCCAAATAGTTCTGAATCTAAAAGGTTGTCGTTAAATGCCGAACAGTTCACCGCTAAGAATAATCTTTCTTTTCTTGGTGAATAAAAGTGAATTGCCTTTGCGACCAATTCCTTACCTGTTCCATTCTCACCTTGAATCATTACCGATGATTCAGAGTTTGAAATTTTTTCTAGTAATGAATAGATTTGTTGCATTCTTTTCGATTTACCTATCATCGTGTGATAGCGATATTTCTCTCCAACTTCACTAGATAATGCATGAATTTGATTTTCTCTTTTTAAAATTTCATCATGGTAAGTAGAAATCTCTTCTGCAACTAATGAAACTAACTCTCTTGTATACTCCATTTCTCTAGGCCACATTTTCTTAACCTTCTCACAGGCAGAAGATGCATCGTCTACTGTTGCTTGACACTCAATCATCAATTTCTTGATCGATTCATATTCAGATGACGTAATCGTATCCACAACAAATGGATAAACCACAACGGTCCCTGCAAACTCGCCTTCCACTTTCACTGGAAAACATGCAGCTTTAACACCTTTAAAGTATGAATCATAAATCCACATTTCATCTTTAGCGCTCGCCATATATTCAGTTATTTTTTCTAGATCCTGCTGCAAGAATTCATGTCCATAAGGCATTTGCATTTGTACTTTCATGAAATGACTCTTAAACGGATATGATTTTTGAGAATGCTCCGTTTGAATCTTTCCATAAGAATCAGCAAAAACTAGGTCCACCTCAAACCATTTTCCCAATATTCCTTCAAGCTTTGATACAACGTGAAGCTTCTTGATATCTTGCCAGTTCATCATACAAATTCTCCTAAAATTTTTAAAATGCCCATTCCTCGGGCAGATCTACTGACTATTTTTTCGGCAAGTTTTAGGAAAAACTTAAAAAATAAATGTATGTATTTTAAACAGCTGATTTTTAGTGAGATTCAACTTGATTCATCATGGTAGGTTTTTGCCCCAACCAAGTGTCTAATCTTGTGACGTAACTTTCAGCAAGCCAATCTTGTGGACCAACAAATTTGTTGACGTTTTTACCCTGAGAATTAAAAAGAAAAGTTTCCGGTACTTTAAATGTTCCGAATTTTTCCATTATTTTATTTTCGGTATCAATATAGATTGTCACGTTCTCTGGTAGTTGACCAAAACGTTTCATAAACTTATCTACATCCTGAGGTTTATCGTTAACTGCAACAAGTGAAAAATTCACACCTAAATCTTTTACCTTTCGAGCGTATTCTAAAAATTGAGGCATTTCTTCTTCACAGGGGCCACACCAAGAGCCCCAAATGTGGAAGTAAAAACCACGCCCATTATTTTTCATAACTTTTTCAGTTACTACATCCATACTAGGAAATTTACTTATATTAAACATTGGAATTTCTTTTAATACAGGTGAACCAATACTTTCCTCATCCATCTTTACAAACGTATTACGTTCGTAAATAGCGTAAAGATAAGTTATTCCTAGTATTGCAAAGATTACAGCAAGTTTTGTAAAAAATGATGATTTCATAGGTAAAAAACGATCAAAAAAAAACCCCTCACGAAGAGGGGCTTGTTTGTTCTTATACAAAAGCTATATAGCTCATCTTGGCATTATCACCAACACGGCCATCAGCAGACTTAATTACTCTTGTGTAACCACCATTTCTAGTTTTGTACTTTGGCGCTACTTCAGCAAAAAGAACTTTTACAGCATTGTCGTTGTTTAGCTTTGAAAAAGCTAATCTTCTGTTTGCTACTGTATCTTCTTTTGCAAGAGTTACTAATTTTTCTACGAAGCCCTTAATCGCCATACAACGAGCATGAGTAGTTTTAATTTTACCGTGCTCAATAACTTCGATTGCTAAGTTTCTAACAAGAGCAGCTCTGTGAGCTGGGTTTACGCCTAATTTATACTTGTGTTTTAAATGTCTCATAATCTCACCAACTAATTTTAACTTTAATGATTATTCTTTATGATCTTGAAGATCTTTCATAATGCTATCAACTTTCATACCAAGACCTAAGCCCATCTGAGTAAGGATTTCCTTAATCTCGTTTAGTGACTTACGACCGAAGTTCTTCGTTCTTAACATTTCACCCTCAGTCTTAGAAACTAGCTCATAAATATACTTGATGTTAGCATTCTGTAAACAGTTCGCAGAACGTACAGAAAGCTCAAGTTCAGATACTGGCTTTAATAAGAATGAGTTTGTAGATGAAACAGCTTGAACTGGCTTATTAGTTTCATGCTTAACAACTTGCTCCTCATCTTCAAAATTTAAGAACACCACTAATTGGTCTCTTAAGATTTTAGCTGAGTAAGCAACTGCATCTGCTGGATGAACACCAGAATTTGTCCATACTTCAAGAGTTAATTTATCAAAGTCTGTTCTCTTACCAACACGAGTGTTAGTTACAGAGTAGTTAACTCTGTAAACTGGAGAGAAAAGAGTATCAAGATAAATCCATCCTACCGGAAGATCGAATTCTTCTTTGTTATCTACAGCTGTTACATAACCTTTACCACGAGCAATTTTTAGTTCGATTCTTAAAGAACCACCAGATGAAACGTTAGCAATGACGTGATCTGGGTTTAAAACTTCAACGTGAGCATGAGCAGAAATATCAGATGCTCTTACTGGGCCTTCGCCTGATTTCTCAAGAACAAGAACTACATCTTCTTTTTGAGTAAGCTTAAAACGAACTTCTTTTAAGTTAAGAATGATTTCTGAAACTTCTTCTTTAACGTTATTGATTGTGCCAAACTCATGCTCAACACCTTCAACTCTGATTGCAACGATACCAGCACCTTGAAGAGATCCAAGAAGTACTCTTCTTAAGGAGTTTCCAAGTGTCTGACCGTAACCTCTTTCAAGAGGCTTCGCAACGAATTTTCCGTAGTCATTTCTAAGAGTTTCACTCTCAGCTTCAAGAGCTACTGGTCTAATCATGCTTGTCCAGTTTTTTGATGTAAATGTATCCATTATAGAAATCTCCTATTAATAGTGTGTAGGTAATTATACTCTTCTTCTCTTAGGAGCTCTACAACCATTGTGAGGAATAGGGCTTCTATCAGATACAGAAGTAATTCTTAGACCCGCTCCCAAAAGAGCTCTAATAGCATTTTCTCTACCAGCACCTGGACCACTTACTCTAACTTCAACTGAATTCATGCCATGCTCTACTGCTTTTTTCGCAGCTTCAAGAGAAGCTGTTTGAGCAGCAAACGGAGTCGACTTCTTTGATCCTCTGAAACCTAGTTGCCCAGCAGATGCCCAAGCAATTGCGTTTCCTGCAGGATCAGTGAAAGTAACAATTGTATTGTTGAATGAAGCTTGAATATGACAAACTCCATGAGATACGTTCTTTTTTACTTTTTTCTTAGCAGCAATCTTTTTAACCATAAAATCCTACCTTAATTACTTCAATGACTTGATTGATTTCTTACCAGCAATTGCTACCGCAGGACCTTTTCTTGTTCTAGCGTTAGTATGTGTTCTCTGACCACGCACTGGTAAATTTCTTCTATGACGAGTTCCTCTATATGAACCCATATCCTTTAGGCGCTTAATATTAAGAGCCACTTCTCTTCTTAAGTCACCTTCTACCGTATGACCTTCTTCAAGCAGCTTACGAATAAGACCTGCTTCTTCTTCAGTTAGATCATTTGAACTTTTTTCTAAATCAACACCAGCTTCTTTCAAAACCAATTCAGCCACTTTTGGCCCAACACCATATAATGACTGCAGTGCGATTCTCATTGCTTTATTTCTAGGAATATCAACCCCAAGGATACGTGCCATAACTTTATCTCCCTATTAACCTTGTCTTTGCTTGTGCTTAGGACTTGACTTACATACAACTCTTAATACACCTTTTCTTTTAATAACCTTACAATCTTTACAAATAACTTTTACTGAAGCTCTAACCTTCATAACCACTCCAACAGTTTACTTACTTCTATATGTGATACGACCTTTTGTTAAATCGTATTTACTAATTTCAACAAGCACTTTATCCCCAGGAAGAATTTTAATAAAGTGCATTCTCATTTTTCCCGAAATATGTGCAATTATAGAATGCCCGTTCGGAAGCTTTACCTTAAACTTTGTCCCAGGCAAAATTTCTTGAACTTCACCTTCAATTTCGATGATATCTTTATCAGTCATGTACCAACCTAAAAAACTAACCAACTTTCTATATAACAATTTCGCATTATATAGCAAGCTAAGCTTCAATAAATGTAAAAACTAAAATCGTTTACTGTAATAAATTTTTCAAAGACTCAAATACATCTTTTTCATTTTTAGATGCATCCAACTCCGCCATCACGCTTGCATTTTTATAATAAGCAAGCAACGGCTCATTGTTCTCCCGGAATACATCCAGGCGATTCTTTACGACATCTTCGTTGTCGTCTTTCCTGTGGACTAACCCTTGAGCACCACACTTGTCGCAAGTGTCATCTTTCTTAGGCTTTTTACTCTGGAGATTAAAAATCTCCCCACAAGAAGGGCATGAACGTCTGTTCACTATTCGCTGAAGGAGCATTTCAAGATCTAACTTAAAATAAACCGCCAACTTCCTTGTTCCCTTGAGAAGGTGATCTTCAAGCATCGCTGCCTGAACTGCATTTCTTGGGAAGCCATCGAAAATATAAGAATATTTCGTTACTTCACAATTCTTTTTCAATAACTCTAAAACTATCTCATCGCCAACCAAGTCACCCCTAGCTATGATCGATGAAACCTTTTGGCCCAATTCTGAACCATTCTTAATCTCTGCTCTAAGTAGATCACCAGTAGATACATGCTTGTACCCTAAAGTGTCAACTAATTTTAAAGCCTGGGTCCCTTTCCCTGATCCAGGTGCACCCAAAACTATTAAGTGAGGAAGCACTAGAACCTTCTATTAGGGCCGTTATATTTACCCTTACTCTTAAATGCATTCTCATATTTATCAGAATACATAAATGTTTGAACATTAATCATAACTCTCATTGCAACTGAAACCAAAATCAAAAGCGAAGTCCCCTCTAGTCGACTATGGGATCCCGTAATCAAAGATGGAAGAATGCAAACAACCACCAAAAATAGTGCCCCAAAAAACGTCACGCGATTCAGTACATGATCTAAATATTCCTTAGTATGCTCGCCTGGGCGAATACCTGGAACAAATGCATTATTCTTTTGCAACATCTCAGAAACTTTTTTTGTTTTAAATTGAATTGGGGCATAAAAATACGCCATATAAAAAATCAACAAAGCAAAGGACAAATTAAAAAGCATCTGACCTGGCATTAAGCTTTGATGAATAGCATCCACATATGGTTTAATTGGTGAAGTCGCTGAAACAAAATTAGCTAAAGTTGTTGGAGCTGCAAGAAGTGAACTTGCAAGAATTGGAGGCATTACTCCTCCGGTATCAACTCGCAACGGAAGATTCTGATTTCCACCAAATACCCTATTGTTAATTACTCGCTTTGCATATTGAACAGGAATATTTCTATAAGCTGACTCGACAAACGCAACGACATACAGAGCAATAACAATAACTGCAATTGACAAAAGAACACTTAACCCAGTCAACTCTCCATTTCTAAAAAGAGTCATTTTATTCATGAATTCAGACGGAAGCTCTACAGCAATACCCGTAAAGATGATCAAAGAAACCCCATTCTCTAGACCAAACTCAGTTATCCTTTCACCCAACCACAACAAAAACATCGTTCCAGCCGCCAAAGTAATCATTGTAGTTAATCTAAACAACATACCTGGATCATTTATAACCGGCATTCCCGTTTTTGTTTTAAACGTTTCGAAAACCGCTGCCATACCATAACCCTGGATACAACACAGCAAAACAGAGGCATAACGAGTCCACTTTTGTATTTTCTTGTGGCCGCTTTCACCATCGCATACTCTCCAGAGACGTTATATGCAGCAATAGGAAGA